>DATAAL010000596.1:0-1895 GCA_036260145.1 Longimicrobiaceae bacterium
GCGACGAACTGTCCCAGGAAGTTGCGCGCCGACGGCGTGTCCATCCGGTAGTCCCAGCTCGTGGCGCGGCACGGGACGTCGCCCGTGACCACGATGGCCACCACCATGTCGTGCTGCCCGTCGATGAACTTGGGGCCGCCCGAGTCACCGTAGCAGTCGCCCCCCTCGCCCGTGGCGTTGTTGTTCATCAGCAGGCCGAGGAAGTTCTGCTTGAGCCCCATGAACTCCGATTTGGAGAACTTCCGTACCCCGTCGTAGCCGAAGTGCGGCACCCCGGTCTGCGACGCCGAGGTCCCGTACCCCACGTTCACGAAGAGCTGCTTGCTCAGGTTCCCCTGGGCCGCCAGGTGGTCCAGGTACCCTGCGGGGGGGAGCCGGAGCGGCGTGATCCCGCGCGTGGCCCGCTCGGGAAGGATCACGACGGCCTGGTCGTGCAGGTTACCGTAGTCGCGGCCGTACTGCGGGTCGTAGTGGAAGGCCTGCGCGGCGATCACGTTCCGGGGCGCCGGCATCAGCTCCGAGTCGAAGGAGACGTAGAGTTGCGCGTCGGCGGGGAGGAACGACACACAGTGAGCCGCCGTCAGGAACACCGTCGGGGAGATCAGGCTCCCGGTGCAGAGCGCGTCCAGCCCTTCGATGACGCCGTCGCGGTCGAAGTCGAAGAGGAGCGCCCCGACGTTGCCGAAGTTGCTCCCCGTGGGAGTGCCGTTGACGATGAGCCGCGGCTGCCCGTCGGGCGAGACCCCGGGGGTCACGGCCTCGCTACAGGCGGTGAGGGTGGCGAGCACGGTGAGTGCCGCCAGGGGCTTGGTGAAGCGCATGGTCTGCCTCCGAATGTAGGGAGTCACGAGTGGCGGGAGGACCGCCGGGTGGGTCGAAGAGATGATGCATGGTTCCGGCTCCGGCGGCAAGTGTTTTGTCCGGAGATATGTGGTGAGGGCCGCGCGGGAAGGCGAGACCCTGGCGGGGAGCTACCCTCCCGGCGCTGCGGGAACGGCTACGTGGAGCACCGGGTGGTGATGGCAGCGATAGCAGGTCAGGGTGTGCGGGAGGCGGATCCTCTCTCCCGGCTTCAGCGCAAGCGCGTTGCCGCAGCGGGGACAGCTCCCCTCGAAAGACCGGACGACGTACTCGCCGCTCCACTGCCGGTACGCGAGGTAGATCCCGCCGGCCAGCGCGGTGAGAACCCAGGGGAGGTGCGGGGGGATGAAGAAGACCAGCGGGGCCAGTCCCCAGCAGACCGCCAGCGAGGCGACTGCGCGGATCGCCCGGGTGCGCGCGGGACGGACGAGCGCGTCCAGGTGGGCCGGTGTGCTCGCGTGGCCGCCGAGCACCAGCCGGGCCGAAGGCGCCGAGGCCGCGCCCGAGTGTAGGGGATGGTCGGCTCCGCTGTCGCTCATCCGAGAAGCGTGGCCTAGGGTTGCGGAGGCGCCGGAGCTCCGGCCAGCAGCTCGTCGATGGCCCTGCGGAACTCATCGAACGGCTGGGCGCCGCTGATGGCCCGCTGCCCGTTCAGGATGAAGGTGGGCGTGCCCTGGATCCCGGCTCCGCTGGCCTGCATCACGTCGTTGACGATCAGCGCGGCCATCTGGTCCTCCTCCACGCACCGGCGGTAGGCCGCCGCGTCCAGCCTCAGCTCGCGTGCGTAGCCGGCGAAGCGCTCGGCCGGGTTCCCCTTGCCGCTCCACTCGCCCTGCGTGGTGAAGAGCCGGTCGTGCATGGGCCAAAAGGAGCCCTGCGCTCCGGCGCACAGGGCGGCCTCCGACGCCGCCCACGCTTCCGGGTGGTTGGGCATGGGGTAGTTGATGAACAGCAGCTTCGCCTTCCCCGGGCGGATGTAGGCGCTGTCGATCTGCCGGTATGCCTCCTCGGTGAAGCGACGGCAGAAGGGGCAC
>DATAAL010000597.1:0-1820 GCA_036260145.1 Longimicrobiaceae bacterium
TTACCCGTGACGCCGGCGTGCTGCCGTCGCGCCCCTCGTGCTCCAGCCCGCCGAGGGGTCCCTGGTGGCGGACGTGATCGGCGGCACCGGCGGTCAGGCCGGGGGACACCCGAAGCGGCGCGAGCGGCGGCGTGCGGCGGAGCGCCGCGATCGCCTCGTGCACCGGGGCGTCTCCCTCTTCGGTGATGAGATCGCGTCGTCCAGGGCGCTCGAGCATCTTTCCGTCGAAGCGGGGGAGCAGCGCCTCGAGGTGCCGCGCGTAGGCCGGGGGATCGCGGCGGAGGATGGCGAGCTCGTACAGTACGTCGCGGGCGAGCGCGCTCCAGGCGGGATCCATCCCCAGGGCCCGCTTGGCCCGGGACAAGTCGTATGAGGAGTGGTGGCCCGGCGTCGGCCCCTCCCCGCCGACCACCTGGACCGCCAGCATGAGCGCGGTGAGGCTACTCTCCACTGATCGTCTCCTCCTCCAGCTCTTCCTCCAGCTGCTGCCGGCGCAGCAGCTCCCAGTACCGGCCCCCGCGGGCGATCAGCTCCCCGTGGGTGCCCTGCTCGACGATGCGCCCCTCGTCCAGCACGAGGATCCAGTCGGCCTCCCGGACCGCCGCGAGCCGGTGGGAGACGATGATGCTGGTGCGTCCCTCAAGCGCGCCGCGCAGGGCGCCGAGAATCCGGGCCTCGGTCTGCGCGTCCACCGCGCTCAGCGCGTCGTCGAGCACGAAGATGGGAGGGTCCTGGGCCAGCGCGCGGGCGATGGCGGTGCGCTGCTTCTGCCCGCCGGAGAGGTTGATGCCGCGCTCGCCGAGCATGGTGTCGAACCCCTGGGGGAGGGAAGGGAGGGCCTCGCTGAGCTGGGAGACCGCCGCCACCCGCTCCAGGCGCCCATCGTCGGGCGCGCCCAGGAGGATGTTGTCCCGCAGTGTCTCCCCGAAGAGGAACGTCTCCTGCGCGACGAAGCCCACCGCGCGCCGGAGATCGTCCAGCGCCAGCTCGCGGATGTCCACGCCGTCGATCCGTATCGTTCCCCTATTTGGGTCATGGGTGCGGACAAGCATGTCCACTAGAGTGGACTTTCCCGACCCCGTAGCCCCCACCACCGCCAGCGAGCGGCCCGCCGGAACCCGGAAAGAGATGTCCTGGAGGGCCCATCCGCGGTCCACGTCGCCGGGATAGCGGAACCACACGCCTTCGAATTCCACCGCTCGGGCGCCCCGCGTGAGGGGCAGGGGGCGCGGTTCCGGCGGGCTGGTGACGGTCGGCCGCTCCCGGAAGAGCTGGTTGATCCGTGCCATGGAGGCGGCGCCGCGCTGGACCAGGTTCACCGCCCAGCCGAGCGCGATCATCGGCCACACCAGCATCCCCAGATAGACGCCGAACGCGACGAATTCCCCTACGGTGACCGTCCCCTGCATGACCAGACGGCCGCCCTGATAGAGGACGACCAGCCCGCTGAGCCCGCCCAGCAGCGTAAGCAGCGGGAAGAAGAGGCCTTGCACCCGCGCCAGGCCGAGGTTCCGGGAGAGGTACTCCAGACTCAGCGCCCGGAACTGGGCCGTTTCGGCCGCCTCCTGCCGGTACGCCCGGACTACCCGTACCCCGGAGAGGTTCTCGTGCGCATGGCTGGTGAGGTCGCTGAACTGCGCCTGGATGGCCTGAGACCTGCTATGGACCCGCGCGCCCAAGGTCACCATGACCACGGGCAGGCCCAGCAGCGGGAGGAGCGCCAGCAGGGTCAGCGGCGGGCTGATGGAGAGCATCGCGGGTGCAATCAGGAGGGCCCGGATGCTAGTATCCACGAGATACATCAGCGCCGGGCCGGCGAC
>DATAAL010000598.1:0-5991 GCA_036260145.1 Longimicrobiaceae bacterium
GTGCAGGGTGAGGAGCACGCCCACCTCCTCCTCTCCCAGCCGCGCCACGGTGGCGCGCAGCAGCGGACCCGTGGCCAGGTCGAAGGGCCGCCGCGCCTCCTCCGCCACCAGCCGCGCCAGCTCGGCGTCACGAGCGTCCCCAGGCACCCCGCCGAGATCCACCAGCGGGAGCCGGAGGGTGCGCGCCGGCTCGATCCACTGCACGGGCTGAGCGTCGAGCACGGGGAAGCGGGTGCGCAGCGACTCGTGCCGCCGCACCAGCTCCGTCAGAGCCCGCTGCAGGGCGCGCAGGTCCAGCCCGCCCCGGATCCGGAGCGCGTAGGGCAGGTTGTAGGTGGAGCGCCCCGGCTCGAGGCGGTCGAGGAACCAGAGGCGCTGCTGGGCGAAGGAGAGCGGGAGCGGCCCCTCCCGCGGCACCCGCACGACCGGCGGCACCCGCAGCCCGCTCCCTTCCCGGCGCGCCTGCTCGATGCGCTCGGCCAGCCCGGCGACGGTGGGGACCTCGAAGAGGGCCCGCAGCGGCAGCTCGGTCCCGAACGCCTCCCGCACGCGCGAGATCACGCGCGTCGCCAGGAGGGAGTGCCCCCCGAGGGCGAAGAAGTCCTCCGTCGCCCCGACACGCTCGGCGCCCAGCACCTCGGCCCAGATCCCGGCCAGGATCTCCTCGGTCGGCGTACGCGGCGCCAGGTACTCCTCCCCCGACGATCCCTCCGGGGCCGGGAGCGCCCGCCGGTCCACCTTCCCGCTCGGCGTGACCGGGAGAGCCTCCAGCACCACGAACGCCCCCGGCACCATGTACTCCGGCAGGCTCCCGCCCAGGAAGCGCCGCAGCTCCCCCGCCGTCGGCGCCTCCCCGCCCCCCTCCGGCACCACATACCCCACCAGCCGCCGGTTCCCCGGCGCCTCTTCCCGCACGTAGACCACCGCCTCGCGCACGCCGGGGTGGCGCTCCAGCGCCGCCTCCACCTCCCCCGGCTCCACCCGGAAGCCGCGCACCTTCACCTGCTGGTCGACCCGCCCCAGGAACTCCAGGACCCCCCCCGCGAGCCAGCGTACCCGGTCCCCCGTGCGGTACATCCGCGCCCCCGGCGCCGCCGGGAAAGGATCGGGGAGGAAGCGCGCCGCCGTCAGCTCCGGGCGCCCCAGGTAGCCACGTGCCAGGCTCGCTCCGCCCAGGTAGAGCTCGCCCACGCCGCCGAGGGGAGCGGGGAGGAGGTGCGCGTCCAGCACGTAGCACTGCGTGTTGGCGATGGGGCCCCCGATGCTCGGCAGCAGCGGCCAGTGAGCGGTGTCCCCGGCCAGCGTGTGACGGGTGACGACGTGTGTCTCGGAGGGGCCGTAGTGGTTGTGCAGCGGGATCCCCGTCCCTGTGAACCACTCCCGGATGGCCGGAGTGACCCGCAGCGCCTCGCCGGCGGTCTGCACCTCGCGCAGCGCCGGGAGCGAGACCCCGCGCGCCAGCGCCTCCTCGGCCAGGTGCTGCAGCGCTACGGCGGGCATGAAGACCCGCCCAACTCCCTCGCTCTCCACCAGACGCAGCACCGCCGCCGGATCCCGCCGGGTCTCCTCGTCCGCCAGCACCACTCTCCCGCCGGTGCTCCAGCAGGAGAAGATCTCGTGGAAGGAGGCGTCGAAGCTGATGGTGGCGAAGTGCAGCGTGACCGCCGCGCCGGGGCTCCACCAGTCCCGCTCCTGCCAGGCAAGGAGGTTGACCAGCGGCCGGTGCTGCATCGCCACGCCCTTGGGACGGCCGGTGGAGCCGGAGGTGTAGATGACGTACGCCAGGTTCTCGGGATCGAGGGCGACCGTGGGCGGCTCCGCGCTCTCGTGGGCGCCGCCCTCGCCCTCCGCGTCGAGCAGCACCCGGGCGACGTCGCACGGCGGGAGCCGCTCCGCCAGCACAGCCTGCGTGAGCAGTACGCGGGCGCCCGAGTCCTCCAGCATGTACGCCAGACGGTCGGCCGGGTATTCGGGATCCAGCGGGACGTAGGCGCCACCGGCCCTGAGGACCGCCAGGACGCCCACCAGCATCTCGACGGAGCGCGTGGCGCACAGCGCCACGCGGGCGTCGGGGCCGACGCCGAGGCGGAGGAGGCGGTGGGCGAGCCGGTTGGCCCGCGCCTCCAGCTCCGCGTAGGTGAGCGACCGGTCACCCCAGGTCAGCGCGACGGCGTCCGGGGTCTCCGCGGCCTGCCGCTCGAACAGCTCGTGCACGCAGACCGCCGGCAGCTCCGACTCCGTGGCGTTCCACACCTGCACCTGCAGCCGCTCGGCCCCGGTGAGGAGGTCGATCTCTCCGACACGCCGCCGGGGCTCCGCCACGGTCCCTTCGAGGAGGCGCTCGAAGCTGGAGAGCAGCCGCGTCATGGTGTCCCGTCGCCACAACGAGGACCGGTACGAGACCGACCCGGCGATGCGCTCGCCGACGTGCATCGCAAAGGTCAGGTCGAACTTCGCGGTCTCCAGGGCGACGCTCATCGGCTCCGTCTCCAGCGCGCCGAGGCGGAGGTCCTCCGGCTCCGCGTTCTGCAGGACGAAGAGCACCTGGAAGAGCGGGGTGTGCGCCAGGCTCCGCTCGGGCGCCAGCTCCTCCACCAGCCGCTCGAAGGGGATCTCCTGGTGCTGGTAGGCCCCCAGCACCGTCTCCCGCACCCGGCCGAGGAGCTCTCGCACGGTGGGGTCGCCGGAAAGGTCGGTTCGCAGGACGAGGGTGTTGGCGAAGAAGCCGATCAACCCCTCCGTCTCCAGGCGCGTGCGGTTGGCGATCGGGGAGCCGACCGGGACGTCGTCCTGTCCGGAGTAGCGGGCCAGCAGGAGCTGCAGTCCGGCGAGGAGGGTCATGAAGACCGTCGCTCCCTCTGTCCGGGAGAGCGCCCGCAGCGCCCCGGAGAGCTCCGGCGACAGCTCGAAGTACACCCCCTCCCCGCGCGGGTCCTGCACCTGCGGACGCGGGTGGTCGGTGGGGAGCTCCAGCAGCGGCGGCGCCCCGGCCAGCTTCTCCCGCCAGTAGTCGAGGTGCGCCTCCAGCACCTCCCCCGCCAGCCAGCCCCGCTGCCAGGCGGCGTAGTCGGCGTACTGGATCGGCAGCTCCGGCAGGCGTGCCTCCTCCCCGCGCGTGTAGCTCCGGTAGAGCGCCGACACCTCGCGGACCAGCACATCCATGCTCCAGCCGTCCGAGACGATGTGGTGCACGGTGAACAGCACCGCCCACTCCGCCCCTCCCGACCGCACCAGCGTGGTGCGCAACAGCGGGCCCCGGGCAAGGTCGAACGGGCGTGCCGCCTCCTCCGCCGCGAGCCGCGCCAGCTCCGCTTCCCGGGCCCGCGCTCCCAGGCCGCCGAGATCCACCACGGGCACCTGCACCGGCCGGGCAGGGTCGATCTCCTGCACCGGCTCGCCCCGGCGCGAGGGGAAGCGCGTGCGCAGCGATTCGTGCCGCCGCACCACTTCCGTGAGCGCCCGCTCCAGCGCGCGCAGCTCCAGGCCCCCGCGGATCCGCAGGGGGAAGGGCATGTTGTAGGTGGGCCGGCCCGGTTCGAGCTGGTCGATGAACCAGAGCCGCTGCTGCGCGAACGAGAGCGGCAGGGGCGCGCCGTCGCGAGCCGCCGGCACCAGGGGCGGGGGCTGCATCCCTGCTCCGTCCCTCCGCGCCTCCTCCACCCGTCGGGAGAGCCCGGCCACGGTCGGCGCCTCGAAGAGGGCGCGCAGCGGGAGCTCTACCCCGAACGCCTGCCGTACCCGCGAGATCAGCCGCATCGCCAGGAGCGAGTGTCCTCCCAGCGCGAAGAAGTCGGCCTCGATCCCCACCCGCTCGGCCCCGAGCACCTCCGCCCAGATCCCGCAGAGCAGCTCCTCGGAGGGGGTGCGCGGCGCCACGTACGCCTCTCCCGCGCCCCAGGGCGGCGCGGGAAGCGCGCGTCGGTCGACCTTCCCGTTCGGCGTCAGCGGCAGGCGCTCCAGCCCCACGAACACCGAGGGCACCATGTGCTCCGGGAGCCGCTCCCGGAGATACGGCCGCAGGATCGGGGCCGGGTCCTCCGTCCCCGCTTCCGCCACCACGTACGCCACCAGGTGCACCTGCCCGCGCGCATCCTCCCGCGCCGCCACCGCCACGTCGTGCACCCGCGGGTGCTCCGCCAGCATCGCCTCCACCTCCCCCACCTCCACCCGGAAGCCGCGGATCTTCACCTGCTCGTCGATCCGGCCCAGGAACTCCAGCGTGCCGTCCGTACGCCAGCGGGCGAGATCGCCCGTGCGGTACATCCGCGCTCCCGTCTCGGGGGAGAAGGGATCGGGTACGAAGCGCTCGGCGCTGAGCCCCGGGTGCGCCAGGTACCCCCGTGCCACCCCCTCCCCGCCGACGTGGAGCTCCGCCGGGACGCCCGCCGGCACCGGCTCCATGCCGCGGTCCAGCAGGTAGCACCGCGCGCCGGGGACCGGCCGCCCGATGGGCACGCGCCCCGCCTCCTCGGGCGCGCAAGCGTGGCTCGCGCACCAGACCGTCGCCTCGGTAGGTCCGTATTCGTTGTACAGCGCGGTCCCGGGGAGGACCCGCGCGTGCCGGTCCACCAGCTCGCGCGGGCAGGCCTCCCCGGCCACGACTGCCACAGCGGGTGCCCACCCCCCGTGACGCTCCGCCTCGTCCAGGAGCCCCGCGTACAGGGAGGGGACGCAGAGGAGGTGCGAGATGTCCGCGGCCGCGGCGATCTCCACCAGGCGCGCCACGTCCCGCTGCGCCCCCGGGACGGGGAGGTGGAGCGTCCCGCCCGAGCACAGCGTCCAGAAGATCCCGGCGACCGAGCTGTCGAAGGAGGTGGACGAGAGCAGGAGGAAGCTCCGCAGCGGCTCCGCGTAGCGGGTGAAGCGCGCGGCGGTGGAGCACGCCAGGTTCCGGTGGCTCACCAGCACCCCCTTCGGCTTCCCGGTGGAGCCGGAGGTGTAGATGACGTACGCCAGGTTCTCGGGCGAGAGCTCGACGACAGGGGCGTCGTCCGGCTCGGCGGCAATGTGCTCCCGGTCGAGATCGAGGCAGACGGTCCTCGCGGAGTGCTCCGGGAGCCGGTCCTGGACCGTGCTCGTGGTGAGGAGCACCGCGACCGCGGAGTCGCGGAGCAGGAACGCCAGCCGCTCGGGCGGATAGGAGGGGTCCAGCGGGACGTAGGCTCCGCCCGCCCTGAGGATCCCCATCACGCCGACGAACGTTTCCACCCCCCCGTCCACGCAGACCCCTACCCGGACCTCCGGTCCGACCCCGAGGCGTCGGAGGTACCGCGCCACCCGGTTCGCGGTGCGCTCCAGCTCCGCGTACGTCAGCACCTGGTCCCCGCACACCACCGCCGCCGCGCCGGGGGTGCGCCCGGCCAGGGTCCGGAAGATCTCGTGCACGTACGCGCCTGGATCCTCGAGTGCGGCGGCGCTCCACGTCCCCAGCACCTGCTCCCGCTCCGCGCCCCGCAGCAGCGACAGCTCCGAGAGCCGGCGCCCCGGCTCCGACGCCATGGTCTCCAGCACCACCTGGAAGTGCCCCGCCATCCGCTCGATCGTCGCCGGCTCGAAGAGCGCCTTACGGTAGGCCAGCACTCCGGAGAGGGACGGATCCCGGTCCACCAGCGACAGGGTCAGGTCGAACTTCGCGACCTCCTCCCCCGAGCCGAACGGCTCCAGCTCCACTCCACCCAGCGCCGACCCTCCGTTGCGCCCGGCGTCCTGCAGGAGGGCGAAGGTCGCCTGGAAGAGCGGCGCGTGCGTCAGACTCCGCTCCGTCACCAGCTCCTCCACCAGCCGCTCGAAGGGAAGCTCCTGGTGCGCGTACGCCCCCAGCGCCCCCTCCCGCACCCGCCCCACCAGCTCCCCGAAGCTCGGATCCCCCCCAGCTCCCCCCGCAGCGCCAGCAGGTTGACGAAGAAACCGATCAGCCCCTCCACCTCCACCCGCGTGCGCCCCGCCACCGGACTCCCCACCACCACGTCCTCCTGCCCCGCGTAGCGCCCC
>DATAAL010000599.1:0-4152 GCA_036260145.1 Longimicrobiaceae bacterium
CCAGCCGGTCTCCCTCGCGCGGGAAGCCGAGGTGGCGGAGCATCAGCGCGGCGGTGAGGATGGCGGCGAAGGGGTTGGCCAGGTCCCTCCCCGCGATGTCGGGGGCGGAGCCGTGCACCGGCTCGAAGAGGGAGGTCCGGCCGGGGTGGATGTTCCCGGAGGCGGAGAGCCCCAGCCCGCCGGCGAGCTGGGCGCCCAGGTCGGAGAGGATGTCGCCGAAGAGGTTCCCGGTGACGATCACCCGGTACCGCTCCGGGCGCCGCACCAGGTCCATCGCCAGCATGTCCACGTAGAGCGCCTCGCTCTGGATCTCCGGGTACCCCGCGGCCACCTCCCGGAAGACGCGCCGCCAGAGCCCCCCGGCGTGCTCCATGGCGTTGGCCTTGTCGGACATGGTGACGCGCTCCGCCCCGTTCTCCCGCGCGTATTCGAAGGCGGCGCGGATGATCCGCTCCACCCCCTTGCGGGTGTTCACGTCCTCCTGCACCGCCACCTCGTCCGGCGTCCCCCGCTTGAAGGTCCCTCCCATCCCGACGTAGACGCCCTCCGTGTTCTCGCGGAAGATCACGAAGTCCACGTCCTTCTCGGTCCTGTCCCTGAGCGGGGTCAGACGCGGGTGGAGGAGCCTCACGGGGCGGAAGTTGATGTACAGGTCGAGCCGGAAGCGGAGCCCCAGGAGGATGTCGCGGGCGTGCTCGTTTCCGGGCACCCGCGGATCACCCATCGCCCCCAGGAGGATCGCGTCGTAGCTGGAAGCGAGATCCGCGAACTCGGCATCGGTGAGGGTGGTCCCGGTGGCGAGGTAGTGGTCGGCCCCGTGGGGCCACTCCACCAGCTCAAGGTCCGGGGCGACCCGTCGGAGCACCTTGACGGCCTCACGCGTGACCTCCCTGCCGACGCCGTCTCCTGCGAGCACCGCGATACGGGGCATGATGGGGATTTCCTCTGGCGTTGAACGGACAATCGAACTGCTTGCTAGCCGCGGACTTGGGCGTGCCCCCGCCGGCGCGGGGGTAGAGCCGCACGATGTTCTGTTGTGCTCCCCCCTCCCTCGCTGGCGGGGGAAGGGGGCTGAGGGATGGGGGGCCGGCCTCATACGGACACCGTGATCGCCTCCTCCTTCGCCCTCCCGCCGGGGGAAGATTGGACCTCCCACCTCCACTCCCGCACCGCCTCGCGGGCGTACTCGTAGCCGGTCGCCACGATCTCTTCGAGCAGGGGGAAGTCCATCAGCCGGAACCGGTCTATGGGGGGGCGCAGGCAGAAGTCGGCGTTCTGCAGCGACTCCCTCTCCCGGGAGGTGCTGTGCAGGAGCGAGGCGCGCATCGCCACCTCCATGATGGAGGGGAAGCGGACCACGCCAGTCCGCCCGGAGAGGCGGCTGCGCACCAGCTCCCACGGCGAGGGGATCCGGTCGCAGGTGAAGGTCTCGTCCTCCTCCACCGACACCTCGGAGGCGATCACCGTCCCCACATTGAAGCGGCGCATCACGTCCGTGGGGACGTTGTTCAGCACCGCGCCGTCCACCAGCAGGTGGTTCCCCTCCAGCACGGGCAATGCGAACCCCGGGATCGAGGCGCTCGCCAGCGCCGCCTTCCGCACCAGCCCCCGGCGGTGGACCACCATCTCGGCCGTGGTCAGGTTGCTGGAGATGCAGAAGAAGTTGATCCAGAGGTCCTCGATCTGCGCGTCTCCGAACACCAGGCGGCCGCACATCTCCGCCCTGTGAGTGTTGACCAGCGAGAGGACCGGGATGGTGAACTTGGTGTGCGGCTTCAGCTCGAAGTAGATGCGCCGGTTGATCCTGACGATCTGGTCCGGGGTCAGGCCCATCGCGTACTGCGCGGCGATGGAGCCACCCATGCTGGTGCCGCCGATGAAGTCCACCGGGATCCCCGCCTCGCCGAGGGCGCGGAGGATCCCGATGTGGGCGAAGCCTCGCGCGCCCCCCCCTCCCAGCACCACCCCCACCGCACGCCCCGCCAGGAAGCGGGCCAGGCGCACGAAGTCGGCCTCCGAGTCCCACCGCACGTGGTGGTGCTCCTTCACCGGCCGGTCCGCCAGCCAGCGACCCGTTCCCGTGGGGAGCGCGCTCCCGTCCCGGTGCAGCAGGACCAGCACCTCGTACAGGTCGGCGAGCTGGCCCTCCAGGTCGTGGAGCTCCCGCTCCACCGCCCCCGGGGCGGGATCCTCCCCTGCCTCCGCCACCAGGAGGATCCGGTCCGCCTGGCGCATGCACCGCCGCGTCCACGGGGTGATCCGGGGATCGGCCTCGTACACGACGAAACGGTGGTCCGCCTCGCGAGCCTCCAGCCACGCCAGCAGGCGCCCCCCGTCGGAGGCGTCCTCCCACGCCTGCGCGATCCCCGGCTCGTTCATGAGCTGCTCCACGCGCTCCGCGTTCAGCCGGAGCGTGGGGCCGAAGGCGGCGAGCGCGTCCGCCAGGCGGGTGGTGAAGCCGTCCAGCGGGACCCCGGGGGTGGCGGGGAGGACAGCCATGTTGATGACCCGTCCGCCCGCTGGAGCGGCGGCGCGGTGAATCCGCTCCACCAGGGTGCGGGTCACATGCCGGAGGATCTGCGGGCGCCTGGCCACGAGCTGCTCGAACTCGGCGTTGGTGAAGCCCACCAGCACCGAGTCCCGCACCGCCTGGACCCGCTCCTCCCTGCGCGCGGCTCCGAAGAACGCCATCTCCCCCGTCATCTCCCCGCGCCCCGCCTCGTCCAGCACCTGCATGCTCCCGTTCCGCCCGTAGCGGAGCGTCCGCACCCGTCCGCTGATGACCAGGTACACGCCCTCGCCGGGGCTGTTCTGCTCGAACAGCAGCTCCCCGCGCGGAACCTGCACCCAGTCGGCCATGGCCTCCACCAGGTCCAGGAACTCCCCGTCGAGCGTTCCGAAGATCGGGTGCAGCCGGCAGAGGAGCTGCCGGCGGTGCAACCGGTCGATACACGCCCGCAGCCCGGGGAACGCCACCAGCTCGTCCACCCGGGTCCCGTCGGCTCCGGCCACGCGCGAGTCCCGTCCCACCTCCACCACCACCGAGCCGGTGCCCGCCGCCAGGACCTGCAGCTCGTCCACCGCCTCGCCCGGTCCGATGACGCGGGCCAGGACTCCGTCGCCGGGGCGGGTCCGTTCCTTCACGTGCAGCTCGCCGTCCAGGACGACGTACAGCCCGTGCGCCGGCTCGCCGGTGGCGAGGAGCGTGCGTCCGGCCGGGAGCTCCACCGGCCGGAGCACCGCCGCGAGCGTATCGAGCGCCTCGGGCTCGGCGCCCTGGAATACCGGCGAGGCGGAGAGCCGGTCGCGCAGCTCCGGGTCCGGGGTGAGGTCGTGTGGTAGCATGGAGCCTCTCAGCGCCCGCGGCTCAGCGAGTACACGTACGCGGCCATCGCCCGCACCTCCGCCGCGGTGAAGCGGCCGCCGCCGTTGGGCGGCATCGGCACGGGATACTCTCCCGGCTCCGGCACGCCGGTGTGGATCACCCGTTCGATCTCCCCGTACTCGCCCGAGATGTCCAGCCATTCCGCGTCGCGCAGCGACGGGCCGAGCTGCGTCCCCCCCGCGTCCGGCCCGTGGCACACCACGCAGTTGGTGGAGAAGAGCCTTCGCCCCTCGTCCACCATCGCCGTGGTCACCCCCTGGGGGAGCGCGACGCCCGATGTCCGCGGGAGCGCCGAGTCCGAGACCGGATCGGCGGAGGAGCCCGTCGTCTTCCTCCGTCCCTCATTCCCCCCATCGCGTTCACACCCGGCCAGCATCAGCACCATCACCAGCAGCGCCACCACGCGCCCCGCCTGCTCCACTCTCCGCATTCGCTTCCCCCGGGGACGAAACTCCCGGCGCACCTCTGGCCGGGTCAGGCGCGCGCCGTTGCAAGGGGCGTTCCGGCCCCGCTCACCCGGACGACGCCGGGGTCTGGTGCGGCAGCCCGCACCCGATGCAGAACTTCCACTCCGGCTCCACCGGCTCCCCGCACCCCTGACAGGGGAGCGCCACCTGCGTCACCCCGCAGAAGGGGCAGAAGCGGACCTCGCGCCCTTCCGGGAGGGGCGAGCGGCAGCTCCGGCAGAGGGTGGGACGGCGGGGCGGCCGCGGCGGAAGAGGCTCCACCGGGGCGGGAATGGGGGCCTCCAGGGTGACTGCCGAGGG
>DATAAL010000600.1:0-10142 GCA_036260145.1 Longimicrobiaceae bacterium
CCCCCCCGCTACGCTCCCCGGAGCGGCCTACGACTTCTCCGACCGGGTCTCCTGCTCGCGACGGTCTTCCCAGTCTTCCGGCCGCTCGTCCTCCCCCCGCGACTGCCAGTACGCGTCGTGCTCGGGGTTCAGCTGATTGGCACGGTTGTCGATCTCCGCCTGCGAGTGCTCGCTGCTGCGCTTGGTCATCTCCACATCTCCAGGTCTGAGGCCGAGCAGGCCGGGATGGCCAGCTCTGAAGTGACCGCACCTGGGAATATCGGATGTGCCTGGCTCAGCTGACGCACTCGAATAGTATCTTCGCCAAACCCTGGCGCAAGAGCTCCGATCGGCTTCGCTCCGCGTGCCCTGTCCTCCCGCCTCACCCACGGTATCCGTGCTCGCCCCGTCACTCCTGCTTCATGGACAGGTCTTCAGGAAAAGGGGTGAACTTCCAGGTTGCAATCCCTTTCGTCCCTGAGTTCGTGACTACCGAAGTCCCGGGCCAGGCGACGTAGCCGATCCGTGACGGCGAAACGCTGTTGGTTTGCTCCAAACCACAGCGGGTAGAGCCCGGGAGTTATCACCTTGACGCAACTCAAACCCCGGGCGGCAAGGGACGGATGGGTAATGTCCTTCAGGTACGCCGCTGCCCCGAGGGAGCGTAAATGCTCTGCGACGCGCTCCAGAACGGCACCCAGGTTGTATCGGTCCTGCGCCGGTACGAGCGCTCGTTCGCCGATCTCCCGCGCGTGGATCCTGGGGGCATCGCCACGGAAATCCAGGAAGCTCAGGCGCTCGAAGGTCTCGTCGAGAGCGTACAGCCCATAATGATCTTCCGGCGTCGAGACACGTTCCGGATAATGCAACAACCGCCGGAACTCCTTGCGGCGTTCCGAGGAGAGATGGGGGGTGAAACCGGTCAGGTCCTTCAAAGCAGCGAAGCACGCGCGCTCCACCGAGAGTCGTGCCGCGGCCGAGTGGAACGTGCGCAACCCGTCACCGCTCCGCCGCACAGCGATCCCGGCGACCGCCGGGATGGCCACATCGGTCGTAATGTCAAAGAGGTGCAGGTCGTAATCCGCGAAAGCCGCGCCCCAGCGTCGTCGAAGGAGCTGAAACGGCTCATGGTCGACCGTATCGGGGTCGATTCGCGCGCACGGCCGGCGCAGGTACCACATGGTCAGATACGAGTCGCGCTCCACCGCCTCGAAGAGCGCGAACAGCGCCGCGTCTTCGACGGTTCCCCCCAGTGCACATGCGTTGGTGGTGGAGCGGAAGAAATCGTGCTCACCGGGCAGGTTCGAGGTGTTGAACCAGATCTCCTGCGCAGGCACGAGCACGGAAGCGCCATCCAGGGGATCAGTGGCCCATGCCCAGTACATGGGCTCCGCAATCGGGTTTGCTCTCACTTCCGGGAAGAAGAGGGAGCGGGGGTCGACGGCGCAGTCGCGCAGTTCGTTGTAGCTGCCGTAAACGAGTGGTTCCTCCGGCGGTGGGTAGATCACGTGGATCCGCTCCAGCGCCTCGCAGCGCGCCACGAACGAGGCCTCCGCGGGCCGGAAGCTCTTCCCGTAGCAGAATTGCGTCTCCTTCCCATGGTTCCACGCGATCTTGGTTGTGGTGGTGGGGAGCGACGTGCCATCCAGCGTGCTGAGCTCACCCCGGATGGGCCCCACCTCCGGGGAAACCAGACCGTCCAGCCGGACCTCCCCCGCCGCGCGCAGCGACGCGTCGGTCCAGCGGTCCTGAAGCCGGAGAGGGGATGGAGCTGCGCTGCGGCCCGCAGCTGACGTCCACCTGGGGGGCCTCGACTCGGGGTGCGGCTCCGGAGCCCCGATGGAGATCTCCGCGGTAGCGAGATCGGCGATCACGACGGTCCCCGGCCGGAGACAGCCCCAGAGCGCCGGGAGGATATCCAGGGTATCCGGCGCGTAGAGGTACCGGTACTCCGTCTTTTCCCCGCCGTTCAGGAGGACGCGGACCGGCTGGAATGGGTATCCATCTACGAGGAGCCGGACCACCGAGTCGACGCGCGAAGCGCCCGGCTCCGGGTGCTCCGTGAATACGACCAGGCGCTGGAGGTCGAAGAGGAGGTAGGTGGTAGCCGGGGGAGGCTCGCTCCCCCGGGCGATCCGCGCATACACGCCCAGGACGGTGTCCACATGGACCGGCCCCTCCGCGCACTCACGGACGCCGGAGGCTACGCGCGCCCGGAGTGCCGTGTTCGATGGTCCGAGAAGTGATTCCCCGAAGGTGACGTCGTCCGGCGCGCTCACGCTTCCCCCCCGGTGCTCAGGTCACCCATCCAGAGCCCGATCCCCCACCGGCGGATCCTCAGCACGCGGATCCGCAACGGGCCTGCGGCAGCCGAAAGCGCGTGGAGCCGGTCGCGAAGGATGCGCCGGAGCTCTCGGGGCGTCGAGAAGTCGAGGTGCCTGCAGGCAGGCCGGAACGAGGGCGCCCCGGGCGGCTGGAGATCCGGGTAGAACTGGTCCTGTACGTGAGCCAGCAGCAGTTCGCCTACCGCACGGGCACGGAGGAAGGAACGGCTCCGCCCCATCTTGGATCGGTACAGGACGAGCCCCTCGGCGGTTACCGCGGTCTCGCCCGGGATCGAGCCTGCGCGCAGGCGAAGGATGTCCTGGAGCCTCGCGACCGTGGGCTGGCCGGAAGCTTCCCGCAGCAGGTCGACCTCCTGCCAGCCCAGCCCACCGGGAGGGGACATCCGTCCTTCCGCCAGCCGCTCGGCCGCCTCCATCTGCAGCTCGGAGAGCCGCGCGGCTATGGACATCCCCGCCGCTTCCCCGGGCCCCAGGCGAACCGGAATGTAGGAGCGGAGCGGCGAGCCGAGAGCGCCCGAGCGGAAGGCGGACCCCGCCTCCACCTCCCCGGAGCAGCAGACGATCCCGGCCAGGAACGCCCGCAGCAGGTGCTCACGGAGCGCCGGGTAGGTGAGCCCGTAGGCGCTCAGGGTGGGCTCGAACATCGGGTGCCCGGCGGTGGCGACCACCAGCGGGAGCTGCTCCACGGCCTCCAGCCGCACCACGCCCAGCTGATCCGGGAGGCTCCTGAGGGCGGAGCCGGTCCTCCCTTCGACGACCACCGTTCGCTCCAACGCCCCGGTAGCAGCGTTCAACCGGTACATCTGGAAGCCCTCTGCTCCCTGCCGTACATCCAGCTCGTTGCGGAGCAGCCATCGGGCATACCGGGCCCTCCGCTGCAGGTCCGCGGCAGACGGAGCCGGGTCGGCGGCCTCCACCAGGACGCAGGTGAGCCGTCCGATCCACGACTCCGGGCCACCCAGGTCCTGGAGGAGTCGTCTCGCCTCTCCCGGCGTGACGAAGCACAGCCGGAGGGTAACGTCGGCCGGCGCTGGACCCATCCCATCCAGGGAGACGTACACGTGATGCTCGCCGATCCAGGCCGAAGCCCTGGGCCGCTCCTCCCCGACCGACTCGAGGAAGTCGCGGAGGGCTGCCTCGGCATCCATCTCCGGAGGGCCATCGCGCAGTACGCCCACCTCGCGCAGCTTGCCGAGATAGGTTCGCAGGATCCCCATCTGTGGGCCCGGGACCGCAGCGAGCAGGTCCGCCTCCTCGTGGGATCCATGCAGGAACGGGTGCAGCCTGTCGTGCAGGCGGTGAATATCGCGTGCCTTCAGGTCAAAGTACCCCCGGCGGGTGAGCACGTGGAGCACGTGCTCGCCGGGAGCGACCAGGGAGTTGTGGTCGAGCTGCAAGGGCGGCATGGCAGAAGAGTTACGGCGATTGGTTGGGAGGTCGGCGGCCAGAAGTCGAGCAGGGTCGGGTCAGGGGAACGGGTGCACGGAGCGGTTCATCTCTTCCTCCTCCAGCGGCCGCGCCCGGAGACCCATACGTACGGGGACCTCGCGCAACCGCCTCCCGCCCAGGCGGGGCGAGTCGTGCCGGGCGGCCAGCGACTGCATCCCGGGAACGACCACCCGCACTACCCGGTAGCCCGCGCTCCGCACGTCCTCGCTGGTGATGTCGACCGCGATCACCTCCAGCCCGACGGCCCGGAGCATCTCCACGCAGCTCCCCAGGTCACGGGAGACGTCCCCGGAGGCCAGCCAGGGCACATCCTCCAGCGAGACTTCGCGATCCGAGCTCCAAAGGAATTCCGCGTGGGGACGCATCTCCGGGTGGGTGTAGATCCGGGCGTGGTCGGAGAACTCTACCACGTCCCGGAAGTCGTCGGCATACCGGCGCCCGGAGCCCGCCGCCTCCTCCCACCTGCACGTGACGCGGGCCTGCGTGGCCTCCAGGATCGCTTTCTGGACCGCCTCCATGGGGTCGGGCCGGGTCGCCGTTCCGATGAAGGTGCCCCCCTCCTCGTCCAGCAGGGCGGCAAGCACGGTGGGGATCGGCACGTCTAGTGTGGCGCTGACCAGTACACATCGTGCCCCTGGAAGAGCGAGGCGCTCCCGGTGGAACACGCCGAGCGCGTCCGCCGGGTCCAGCGCGATGCGCGGCAGCGCCAGGAAGTTGTGCCACACGATCGCCATGGCATCGCGCTCCACCACCTCGCAGAGCGCGCGCAGCGTCGCCTCGTCGCGGCGCCGGCTGCAGGCGAGCCCCGTCGACGCCCCGTCGCTGAGCCAGGTCTCGTCGGCGGCGTAGCGGTAGGGGAGGTACACCAGGGGAGCGGGTACCAGGACGGCGCGCGACCGGGTGAGGCTGAACCCGTGAACCCAGGTGGTGCGCGCATCGCGCCCGAACGGACGAGGGAGCCCCGCCCGGTCCCGCCCCACGCCGGCCGCGAACTCCGCGTACTGCCCGGACGAGAACAGGGCGAACGCCTCAGGGGGAACGGCCTCCTCCTCCAGTTCGCCGAACGACGCACGCTGCAGGAGAGCAGGATCGTACATCGCCGCGCAGTACCGTTCGATCGCCTCTCCCATCGCCGCCCCGGCCGCCCGCTCGCGCGTCAGGGCCACCCCGCATCCGTACCGGGCACACTCGGGGGTCCCGTTGCCGAAGCGGGCCGAGTGCGTGGCCTCGCTCACGAAGCAGAACAACCCTGGGGCGCCGACGTCGTGCGGCAGCTCGGAGCAGGCGCGTACGATTCCGACCAACGGGTCGTACACCGCGGGATCCGGCGGCCATCCCCCTCCGGTCCCCGGAGTCGGCGGGCCATCGCCATCCGGCTCCACCCAGGCGCGGACCGTGGAACGTTCCAAGGGCTTCGCTCCGCACGCCGAGCACCGGGGGAGCTTCAGCACCCGGTGCGGGATCGCCCTGTGCGAGGTGAGCGAGTAGTCGGCGAAGTGGTCGTACAGCGTAGGAGCGACCGTGGAGACCCGACTGGCGAAGAAGCGGGCGACCTCGAAAGCGCACAACTCCGCGGCCAGCAGCGTGACGCCGGGGATCACGTTGTCCGCCGGGGCCATGCGCACGCCTCCACGCCGCGCCGCATCCCGCACCGCCGCCTGGCTGTCGAACGTGGCGGAGTTCGCGTCGAGTCGGCGCGCGTAGCACGCATAGCAGGCGGTTTCACCCGGAACGACGAAGGGGCCGAGGCGGAGGTCGAACCCGTCGATCCTGACGGCGAGCCAGGGTAGTCCCCACCGCAGCGCCAGGGCGTTGAACCGCTCGATCAGCTCCGGATCTTCCGTGTCGGGGGCCGCCACCGCCACGTCCGCTTCCGCGACTGCGCGCTCCAGCGCCTCGGAGCCCACGCTCTCCAGCGGCCACATATGGACGTGAGCCACTCCGTAGCCCTCCAGCGCCGTCCGAACGGCGTCTGCCACGCGCCCGCGGCCCAGGACGGCCACCCGCCCCTCCCTCAATTCCGCCGCAGCCCGCCCCGGCTCCACGCCCAGGTCCATCAGCGCCCGGAGCAGGGGCGCCCACCCGGCCGAGGGCGCCACCGGGCTCCCGTCTTCTCTCCCCTCCGGATCCGGCTCCAGGAGGCCGTAGCGACGGAACCGATCCACCACGTCCGCGATCTCCGGCGAGCCGGGAGCGCCGGCGGCGCGGCAGATGTCCTCCAGGGTACGGGTACCGTCGATCAGCTCCAGTATCCGGCGCGCCCCGCCCCCGCGCAGGCGCAGCACCCGGGAGTTGATCCGCAGCCAGACGGGCCCGGATTCTTCCGGGCCGTCGGGAATCACGGTTACCCCCGGGCGGAGCCGGAGGTAGCGGCCGGGGGCACCGACTGCCTGCCCGTTCGCCGGGATCGTGTCGCCCTGCGTCTGCTGCATCAGTCCAGCCGCCCGGCAAGGACGAACTCGCCCACGCTCGTCTCGCCGTAGTAGTCGGTCCCGGCCACCCGGGCAAACCGGTCCGAGTCCCCCGCCCCGATCGCGCACGGGGCGAGACCCATCGCGGTCGCCACCAGGTACATCGTCTGGTAGAGCGCGCCTACCTCCGCCAGGATGCAGCGATACGCGATCGACTGGTACTTCCACATCACTCGGCGGAACCGCGCGGTGAGGACGAGCAGCACGGGCGGATCCTGGGAAAGCTGGTCTCCGGTTCTCGCCCGGACCTCCCGGAGCAGCTCCCGCACCTCGTCGTTGACGTCGCTGACCGGCGCCAGGCCATGCTGCCCAGCCCGGTAGTGGTACACACCAGGCACGAGTCCCTGGCACCTGCTCGCGACGACGTAGACCTCCAGCGCATGAAGGCTCCCGCCGCTGGGATAGACCCGGTGCGCGAGGTGCTCGCCACCCGCTTCGATCACCCCGGTCACCCGGCAGGTCCGGTACAGGAACTCGCCGAGGCAGGCGAGATCCAGCGGCGCCCCGCGGTACCGCGTCCGGCGCTCCTCCAGCACCCGCGTGAGCGGAAGGTCCTCCCGCTTCAGCCTCTCGATGTCCGGCTCCACGAGAGGGATGATCCCTGGGGAAGGACCGTTCTTGAACACCGGCTCGGGAGGAAGCACCCCGCGGAGGTGGTACGTCGTGCCGAGAGGCCACCGGTTTCGCCCGCTCCGGCTGCGGACGTGGAACAACAGGTCATGGAACTCCCAGTGCGCGAGTGAGCTCCGGTCCTCTTCGGCCAGGCCGTCGTCATTTACGACGGTGAGGATCTGCAGCTCTCGGCACTGCTCCAGGAACGCGAGCAACCCGGGGCGCTGCGCCTCGCCGGTGGCCTCCAGGAGATCGCCGATCCGCACCGGCCGGGTGAGCGCGAGCAGGACGTGGAAGACGGACGGGCTCGTGAGCCTGAACGACCGGCCGCTGAGGATGCTCTCCACAAGAAAGCCCTCGGGGACCGGACGGATGCTGACGTGCCGCGACAGGCGGTACCGGTCCTCCGCCTGGAGCGTCCCGGCTCCCCCCGATGGGGTGCTCGTCATGGGGCTATACCATGAAGCTGTTGTACTCGCACAGGGCACGGTAGTAGTCGTCGAGCTGGTACAGCTCGTCGTGCGTACCCGTGGCCCGGATGGTTCCCTCGTCCAGCACGACCACGCGGTCCGAGTTGCGGACCGTGCTCAGGCGGTGGGCGATGGTAAGGGTGGTCTTGCCGCCCACGAGGCGGTTGATCGCATCCACCACCAGTCCCTCGTTCTGGAAGTCGAGCGCGGACGTGGGCTCGTCGAGGAGCACGATGTTCGGTCGGCGCAGGAGCGCCCGCGCGATGAAGAAGCGCTGCTTCTGCCCCCCCGAAAGAGCCTCCGCGGAATACATCGTTTCCAGCCCGTCGCTCATCCGCTGGATGTCCTCCCACAGGTTCACCATTCGCAGGGCCTGCTCGATCCGCTCGTCGGGAATCGCCGCCTCGAGCCCGAACATCAGGTTCTCGCGGATGCTCACGCCGAACAGGGCGTCCTGCTGGCTCACCACCCCGAACTGCTGCCGGTACGCGTTCTTGTCCACCAGGGCGCTGACGTCCGTCCCGTCCACGAGGATCGTCCCGCTCCTGGGCTGAAGGAAGCCCAGCAGCAGGCGGAACAGCGTGGTCTTGCCCACTCCGCTCCGCCCGATGAGGCTGATCCGCTCTCCCGGGAAGATCTCGAGGTTGACACCCGAAAGGATCGTGGGCCCTCCGCGATAAGCGAACTCCAGGTCCTGGAACACGATGTGGCCGAGTCCCCTCGAACCGGGCTGCCCGCCGCCGTCCCCGGCGCTCCGGGTGTAGTCCTCCATGCCTGCACGGCCGAGCACGCCGGCCTCCTCCGGACCGCTGCCGGATTCCCCCCCCACAAGGGAGAGGACACGAACCTCGCGCGCGGCCGGAGCGCGGACGTTCTCGAAGGGCCGCGCCTGTGCCCCCGCCGCCAGCGCCCCACGGCTCGCCACCGCCACCCGGGTCTCCTCCGCCTCGTCCTGAAGGTCCAGGACTTCGTAGTAGTTGGCGACGTTGACCGAGAGTCGGGACAGGAGCTGGTACAGCATGGCCAGGTCGGTCACCGGCTGCAGGAAGAGGTTAGCGAGCACGAACAGCGATACCAGGTCCGCGAAGGTGAGGACCCCGTCCATCATCAGGACGCAGCTCGCTCCCACGGCGAACACCAGGGTGACGGTGCGGATGGCCTGCGCCACCTGGGAGGCCCGAACGTCCTGCACGGCTTCCCGGTAGTCCGCGTCCGTCTTGCCGTCGACCAGTTGCGAGATGTCGCTGGTCACCCGGACCGAGGCGGCGAGCGCCTTGATGGTGAGGAGCCCGTTGATGATCTCCGTCATCTTCCCCACCAGGGGGTAGTTCAGCGCCAGGGCTCGCTGCCGCAGCACGCGTAGCTGCTGGGCCTGCAGCAGCACGTACGCGAAGAGGAGGGCGGCTCCTACCAGGAGCACGCCGAACACGATCGGCGAGAGCGTCGCGATCACGGCCGCCACCACCACCACGACGATCGCCGACTGCCCCCCGCGGACCAGGACGTCCGTGAACTGGGGTGTGATCGACATGGCGTCGATGACCCGCTGGAAGAGATTGGTGCGCTGCCGGAACGCGATGAAGTCCTCCACCGACAGGTTGAGGACCTTGCGATAGTACTGCAGGACCAGCTCACGGTTGAGGAGAGTGGAGATCCGGGAGCGGATGATCCGGACCAGGCACGTGGTGAGCACCTCGATAAGGGAGATCGCCAGGAAGCCGAGCAGCCCGAGCGCCAGGAGGCGCGCGTCCCTGAAGAGGAGCGCGGTCTGAAGCTTCCAGAAGATCACGGGGATCAGGAACGCCGGGAAGGACCCGATGAGCACCAGCAAACCAGTCAGAGCCAGCCGTGTGCGAAACGGGCGGTAGTTGGCCAGGAAGCGTCCGATCTCGCTCCAGCGCACGCGGTGGTCGACGTCCGGGCTCAGCCATTCGTTGTTCTTGATCCAGCTCATGCGATGCAACCTCCTGAGGAGTCGGATGGAGCGCGCGGCGCGTGGAGTCGGACGGCGTGACACCCTGGTAGTGGAGGACCTGGCGATAACCCGGAGCAGGCCAGCCCCGAGATGCCGGCCCCGGAGCAGGTGAGGTGGAGTCTCCGGTGGGTGAGGCACCTGCCGGACATTAAATTATTATTTGTACCCGCCCTCATTGGAGCAAATTATGTATTGACTTTCCGACATCGTACATTTAATGATATTTCTTGCGGTACACAAGAGTTTGTTGATCAGCCGGTCGGGGAGTTGGGGCGCGTGGAGCCGCGGTGTCGCTCTTCCCTTCACATTTCTCGGAAAGGAGCAGATCATGGCGACTCTCGACACTCTGCGCATCGACCTGAGCGACCTCGTCATCGACGACATCGAGGTTCTCGCCCAGGAGGGCGGCCGCGGCATCCCGGAGTTCGCCGCCTCGTCCTGCACCGACTGCAACTGCCAGTCGGGCGGCTGTTCGTGCGTGGTGAACCCGGTCGAATCGGCCTAATTCCGCCGGCCGGTACGGAAGCTGGTCCTGCTGTGACATATTGAGGCACCGGGCTTCACGCGCCCCCTTGGACTGCTCGCATTCACCCATCCCGGAGCTCGCACGCAGTGCCGCTCCGGTCCAACACAAGGACGCTTCACGTTCAGGAGGTCTCGGTCAGCGATCGTCAAGGAAACAGGCTTGGGGCGCGTGGAGCCAGGGGAATGCTCTTCTCTTCACACTTCTCGGAAAGGAGCAGATCATGGCGACTCTCGACACTCTGCGCATCGACCTGAGCGACCTCGTCATCGACGACATCGAGGTTCTCGCCCAGGAGGGCGGCCGCGGCATCCCGGA
>DATAAL010000601.1:0-19545 GCA_036260145.1 Longimicrobiaceae bacterium
GCCGTTGGGGTCGCCCAGCTCGTTGCAGATCCAGGCGCAGTGCGCGTGCGAGCTGCACGTGTAGAGCTCGGGGTCCCAGCACTCGATGTTCTTCGCGAACGCCTGGGTCGCTCCGAAACCGAGCGCGGCGGCGACCCCGGCCGCGAACAGCCCTGTGCGGAGATGGGGGAACGCTCTGCTCATGACACCCTCCTTGCCCTAGTTGGGAGTCGTCGAGGTGTGTGGGAGAGAAGCAGATCTTCGCCACACGATTCACGCCCTAAAATCGCTCGCCGGGACGTCCGCGACGTCCCGGCGATGCTCGCTAGCGCACTGCGCTACCGGTGCAGACGCTGAAATCTAGTTCATGAAGATACACGAGCACGACCCGTCCATCCAGACCGCATCCATGTTGTACCCGCGGCAGCAACTGATGCACGCCTGCGGGGAGGTCGCTGAGCTACAGTGGTTTCTCTGGTCCGCCATCCGAGGGGTAGCGGTGGCGGTTGTCACGCCGAACCCGAGAGCTGCAACGATCACAGCCCCGAATACGCTGTTGCGGATGCGTGGGGTAAGAGTGCGCATGACTACCTCCCGGCTGAGAGGGTGAAATGGCTCCGCTCATTTAGCGGAGCCCGCATGCATCAGTGGTATCTCGGCATCCGTCCTATGTCTCTCGAGCATCGCGCTAATAGGGACGCAATTTTCAGGCCTTTTTCGATACACTTACCGAGTGGATGAAGGGTGCCCCCATTGTACGCTCTGGGCCGGAAAGCTGACTGAATAGCAAGCTTTTCGGGCACGAACTTCCCTCTGTGATGGTCAGCGACGCTCGATCCGCTCCTGGATGACTCAGTGCTGGCATGATCGACCCCTGCCGACCCTCCGCCAAATGCGCGGCTGTTCCTGCTCTCCTGAGGAGACACCTCCCTGTATAACATCCAAACCGCCCCGTGGCTGCAAGTTCAAGTATATGAGCCATTTAGGCAGGCGTTCCCGTGTGTGCTCGCTTCAGGACGCGGAATCATGCGGATTTGGCAGGATTCCCGGGCATGGAATTTCCCCTGTCCCCGGGGCAGCATTCGCGCTCCGTGCGATACCGTCGCGGCGCGTCGAGATCCGGGCCGGAGACCTCCGGTCCTCCCGAAATTCGAGAAAACCAGAAACCGTAAAGCCGATGATCAACTTCGATCGTCTGACTGTGAAGTCGGCGGAGGCCATCCAGGAGGCCGCGAACACCGCGCGGCGCGCCGGGAACCCCGCCATCGAGGACCTCCACCTCCTGTCCGCGCTGCTGGACCAGGAGGAGGGGATCGTCGTCCCCATCCTGCAGAAGGTGGGGGTGAACGTCGCCCGCCTCACCAGCGAGCTGGGCGCGGCGCTGGGGCGCCTCCCCAAGGTGTCGGGTGGCTCGCAGCCCACCATCTCGCGCGAGCTGAACGAGATCCTGGACCAGGCCGAGAAGGAGGCGCGCGACCTGAAGGACGAGTACGTCTCCACCGAGCACATCCTGCTGGGGCTGGCGCAGAAGAAGGGCTCCACCACCCGTGACCTGCTCGCCGGGCAGGGCGCCACCCGCGAGGCGCTGATGCAGGCCGTGGAGCAGGTGCGGGGGGCGCACCGCGTCACCGACCAGAACCCCGAGGAGAAGTACCAGTCGCTGCAGCGCTTCTCCGTGGACCTCACCGAGCGGGCACGCCAGGGGAAGCTGGACCCGGTGATCGGGCGCGACGAGGAGATCCGCCGCGTGGTGCAGGTCCTGTCGCGCCGCACCAAGAACAACCCGGTGCTGATCGGCGAGCCCGGGGTCGGGAAGACCGCCATCGTTGAGGGTCTGGCGCAGCGCATCGTCAACGGCGACGTGCCCGAGGGGCTGCGCGAGAAGACGCTGATCGCCCTGGACATCAGCGCGATGCTCGCGGGCGCCAAGTACCGCGGCGAGTTCGAGGAGCGCCTCAAGGCGGTGCTCAAGGAGCTCACCGAGTCCGCGGGGAAGTTCATCGTCTTCATCGACGAGCTGCACACCATCGTCGGGGCGGGGAAGACGGAGGGCTCGCCCGACGCCGGGAATATGCTCAAGCCGGCCCTGGCCCGCGGCGAGCTGCGGATGGTGGGCGCCACCACGCTGGACGAGTACCGCCAGTACATCGAGAAGGACGCGGCCTTGGAGCGGCGCTTCCAGCCCGTCTTCGTGGGCGAGCCGAGCGTGGAGGACACCATCGACATCCTGCGCGGGCTCAAGGAGCGCTACGAGGTGCACCACGGCGTGAGGATCACGGACCCGGCCATCGTGGCGGCGGCGACGCTCTCCGACCGCTACATCGGCGACCGCTTCCTCCCCGACAAGGCCATCGACCTGATTGACGAGGCGGCGTCGCGGCTGCGCATCGAGATCGACTCCATGCCGCAGGAGATCGACGAGGTGGAGCGGCGCATCAAGCAGCTGGAGATCAGCCGCCTCGCCCTGGCCAAGGAGACCGACCCGGAGTCCCGCGAGCGGCTCCAGCGGCTGGAGCAGGAGCTGGCCGACCTGCGCGAGCGCTCCTCCGGGATGAAGGCGCAGTGGCAGTCGGAGAAGCAGGTGATCTCCGACCTGCGGGAGATGAAGGAGCGGCTGGACACGCTCCGCGTGGAGACCGAGCGCGCCACCCGCGTGGGCGACCTGACCCGGGCGGCGGAGATCCAGTACGGGGAGATCCCCGCGCTGCAGAAGGACATCCAGGAGACCGAGGCCCGGCTGCACGAGCTGCAGCAGACCTCCAAGTTCCTCAAGGAGGAGGTGGACGCCGATGACATCGCCGAGGTGGTGGCCCGCTGGACGGGGATCCCGGTGTCGCGGATGCTCCAGTCCGAGCGGGAGCGGCTGGCCCGCCTGGACGAGCACCTCAACGAGCGGGTGATCGGGCAGCCGGAGGCCACCCGCGCGGTGGCGGACGCGGTGCGCCGCTCCCGGGCGGGGATGCAGGACCCCAACCGGCCCATCGGCTCCTTCATCTTCCTGGGGCCCACCGGCGTGGGGAAGACGGAGACGGCGCGAGCCCTGGCGGAGTTCCTCTTCGACAACGAGGAGGCCATGGTACGGATCGACATGTCGGAGTACATGGAGAAGCACGCCGTGGCCCGGCTGATCGGGGCACCCCCGGGGTACGTCGGCTACGAGGAGGGCGGGCAGCTCACCGAGGCGGTGCGGCGGCGCCCGTACTCGGTGGTGCTCTTCGACGAGATAGAGAAGGCGCACCCGGACGTGTTCAACGTCCTGCTGCAGATCCTGGACGACGGACGCCTGACCGACTCCCAGGGGCGGGTGGTGAACTTCCGGAACACGGTCATCATCATGACCTCCAACCTCGGGAGTCCGATGATCCTGGAGCAGTCGGGGCGGCTCCGCGACCCGGACGTGCGGGCCGAGGTGGAGGCCGCGGTGCTCTCGGAGCTGCGGCGGGCCTTCCGCCCGGAGTTCCTGAACCGCGTGGACGACATCATCGTCTTCCGCCCGCTGGGGACGGGTGCGCTGAAGACCATCGTCGACCTCCAGCTCCGGCGCCTGGAGCAGCTCCTCGCCGACCGCAAGCTGCACCTCCAGGTCAGCGACGCGGCCAAGGAGTTCATCGCCGACGAGGGGTATGACCCGGCGTACGGGGCGCGCCCGCTGAAGCGGTCCATCCAGCGCCTGGTGCAGAACCCGCTCGCCATCCGGGTGCTGGAGGGGGAGTTCCGCGAGGGGGACACTGTGGTGGTGGACCACGAGCCGGGGTCGCACCAGCTCTCCTTCCGCGGCGCCGGGAGCCTGGCGGAGGCGGGGGTGTAGCCCGCGCGGGTTGACACCCCCGGAGACCCCACCTAGCATTCGGAGCCGCCCCACCGGGGGCGGCCCCTTCCCGATTCCTCCGGAGGCTCCACGTGTCCTCGCTTCGACTCTCCCGGCTCGTCCCCCTCCTCCTGCTGTCCATTCTTGCCGCCTGCGGCGGCTCGCGGCCGCGTCCCCAGAGCACCCCTGGCGCTCCCGCACCCGCGGCGGCGGTGGAGCGGTTCCTCCGCCTGGCTGCGGAGAAGGACTACGCCGAGATGGGGTGGCTCTTCGGAACCACGGAGGGGCCGGTGATCCGGCGGGATCCCCCCGGGGACGTGGAGCGGCGGATGTACGCCCTGGCCTCGGTGCTGGAGCACACCGAGTTCAGCATCCGCGGGCAGGAGCCGGTCCCCGGGCGGACCGGGGGCGCGGTGCGGCTCACGGTGCAGCTCGCCCAGCGCGGCCGCCGCGTCGACGTCCCCTTCGTGGCCGTGCGCGGGCCGGAACAGCGCTGGTACGTGGAGCAGGTGGGGGTGGAGGCGCTCACCAACACCAATCCCCCGGCGTCGCGCTGAGCCCCCCGGACGCTATCCCGCCTGCAGCAACTCGATGAGCACCCCGCCGGTGGAGCGGGGGTGGAGGAAGGCCACACGGTGCCCGTGCCCCCCGGTCCGCGGCTCCCGGTCGATCAGCTCGTACCCATCCCTCCGGAACTCCTCCAGTGCCGCCGCCACGTCCGGCACCCGGTAGCAGAGGTGGTGCATCCCCGACCCCCGCTTCGCCAGGAACTTCCCCACCGGGGAGTCGGGGCGGGTGGGGGCCAGGAGCTCCATCCTGCCAGTCCCACTCCCCACGAAGACGATCTCCACCCCCTGCGACTCCACCGTTTCCCGCCCGTACCCCTTGCCCCCGGTGATAGATTCAAAGAGGGGAAGCGCCTCGTCCAGCGACGGGACCGCGACCCCTACATGATCCAGGGTCCGCTCGTTCATCGTACCTCGCAACGGTTGGTTTCTTGCGTCGGTGCATCGCGGGGAACAATAGCCCGCGCGGGCGGGACTGGCTACCGATCCTAAACCGGGAAGGGTGAAATGGCGGAGAACGGAAATACCGTCACGGTGACCGATGACAACTTCCAGGCGGAGATCGCCGGCGCGTCCGGCCTCGCCGTCGTTGATTTCTGGGCGACCTGGTGCGGGCCCTGCCGCATGGTCGCTCCCATCGTGGAGCAGCTCGCCCAGGAGTACGCGGGGAGGGTGAAGGTGGGGAAGCTGGACGTGGACTCCAACCCGCGCTCCGCGGCGCAGTTCAACGTGCGCTCCATCCCCACCATCCTGTTCTTCAAGGACGGGAAGCTGGTGGACACGGTGGTGGGCGCGGTTCCGAGGCAGGCGCTGGAGCAGAAGATCCAGCAGCACATGTAGACCGGGGCGGAGCCCGGGCCGGACGCGACGTCCGGCCCGGGCTGTTGCATTCTGCCCCCCGTCGTGCCGATTGCCCACCCCATCCCCGGCGAAGTCCGCGCCGCTCCTCAGGGGGCGCCACGGCATGGAAGCTGAATTTCTCTCCGCGCCCGCACCCCGCGTCGTCCACCGCTCTTCCGCCATGTACCGCTTCCCGCACGAGATCGCCTACCTCTCGCAGACCAAGCTCAGCTACGTCAACCTTCCCGGGCTCCTGAGCGACGGGAAGCGCGATCGCACGGCCCGCGTCCCGGGTTTCGTGGCGGTGCAGCTCGGGGAGCGGTGCTACCTGATCTTCATCCAGGACGGCGACCCGTTCCACGCCGGCCGGGTCGATCCGGCCGGGCGGCGGCAGGTCGCGCTCGCGGAGGTGCTGCGCATCGCGAGTACCGAGAGCGAGCGCGGGGAGAACGGGCAGATCGGGTTCTTCGGCGCCCCGGAGGGACAGCTCCGTGCCATGCTCGCGACCCTGCTGCACGACCCGGTTCGCTGCGAGGAGGTCGCCCGGCCGGGTCATCTCTTCCCGGCACTCCGCGAGCAGTGCTTCAGCGGGGTGGTGGAGCTGTACGTGGGTGGCGCCTTCCAGTACCTGGCGTTCCAGGATGGGACCTGCCGCGCGGGGTACCTGTGCGAGCGCGATCCGTCGGTTCCGGTCGGCGAGTGCATCCGTGCCCTCTTCCAGGCCGCCGGCCCCGACCTCCGGGTCACCCTCTTCCCTCCGCTCGCCGACCTCCCGGTGCAGGCGGGGCCGGGGCTGGCGGACCTGTACCGCCGGATCATCGGCGGGATCCTGAGAGAGGTGTCCGCACCGGTGGGGCGGGAGGCGGGGCTGGAGCTGATGCGGTGCGCGCACCAGGTGGTCGCCGCGCGCCGCCCGGCGCTGGCTGCCCTCGACCTTACCGACGAGGGGCGGGTGCGCGGGTATCCCGTAGCCACTCCGGGCGACCTCACCGAGGCGGTGGCCGACTGGGTCACGGAGGCGCTGATCGCCGCGGCCGACCAGTACGCCGTGGATCCCGGCGAGGTGGTGGAGCGGGTGGCGCGCGACTCCCGTTTCGTCCTGGCGGAGCAGGGGTTCTTCGCCCGACTCCCCTGGGCGGTCGCATTCTGACGTGGCCTCGCTCTTCGTGGTAAGCACCCCCATCGGGAACCTGGGAGACCTCACCTATCGCGCGGTGGAGACGCTGCGCAGCGTGGATGTGATCCTGGCGGAGGACACCCGGCGCACCGTCGTGCTCCTGCGCCATTACGGGATCGAGGGGCGGCTGGTCTCCGCGCACGAGCACAACGAGGCGTCTCGCGCCGTCACCGTGGTGGAGATGCTCCGTGAGGGGCGGGACGTGGCCCTGGTGACCGACGCGGGGACGCCGCTCCTCTCCGACCCGGGGGCGCGGATCGTCCGGGAGGTGGTGGAGGCGGGCTTCGAGGTGGTCCCCGTCCCGGGTGCCTCCGCTCTCCTTGCCGCGCTGGTGGCTTCCGGGATCGCCGCCGAGCGCTTCACCTTCTACGGCTTCATCCCCCGCAAGGGGGGGAAGCGCACCGCCCTCCTGGAGGAGATCGCCGCCCTGCCGTACGCCGCCGTACTGTACGAGTCTCCCCACCGCACCGCTGAGCTCCTCCGCGACCTGGCCTCCGCCGCCGGACTGGACCGGCGCGTGGCCGTGGGGCGCGAGCTGACCAAGGTGCACGAGGAGTTCTACCGGGGGACGCTGGCCGACGCCGCGGCACGCTTCGAGGACCGGGAGGTGCGCGGGGAGATCGTGGTGGTGGTGGAAGGAAGGCCGGAGGACGCGGAGGAAGAGGCCGAGACGGATGCGCTCGCGGCGCGCTCGCTGGCCCAGGCGCTCCTCGCTCAGGGGATGTCGCCGAGCGCGGCGGCCCGGGAGCTCCGGCGGCGGCTGGGGATCGCGCGGAACGCCGCGTACGAGGTGGCCCAGGAGGCCGCCGGAGAGGGAGGTGCGGCATGACCGCCGGGTCCGCGGCCGGGGAGGTGGGCGAGCCGCGCGCCGCGGGAGTTCCTGAAGGGGTCCACGAGCAAGTGGACGCCCTTAACGCCTCGGCGTGGAGGCTGCGCAGCGTGGACCCGGAGCGCGCGGCGGAGATGGCGCGCGATGCCTGCGCGATGGCACATGGGGCCTCCTATGTCCCGGGCGAGGCGTACGCGCGCCGCACGCTGGGGGTTACGCTCTATACGCGCTCCGAGTTCGATGCGGCGCTCGCCGAGCTGGAAAGGGCGCTGGAGCTGTTCGAGCGGACCGGCTACGGCGTGGGGCGGGCGGGGGTCCTGAACGGGATCGGGAACGTCCACTGGCGGAGGGGGAACCATCCGGAATCGCTCCGGCTCCACCTGAGCGCGCTCCAGCTCCAGCGGGCCGGGGGGGACCGCGAGGGAGAGGCGGCGTCGCTCAACTTCGTGGGAAACGTCCACTGCCACCTCGGGGGCTACGCCCGCGCGCTGGAGTACTATCGTGCCAGCCTGGCCATCCGCGAGGAGATCGGCGACACCCCCGGCGTGGCGTACTGCCTGAACAACATCGGGAACATCCACGGCCTGATCGGCGAGCCCGCGCAGGCGCTGGACTACCACCTCCGGGCACTGCAGCTCAAGGAGGAGGCCGGGGACCGCCAGAGCGTGGGGGTCTCGCTCGTCAACGTGGCCACCGCGTACGACCGCCTCGGCGACCACGGGCGCGCTCTGGAGTACTTCGCGCGGGCGCTGGAGGAGCTCCAGGGGAAGGGGCTGCGGGACGCGGAGGCCGACGCGCTCCGGGAGCTTGGATTCGCCCACGAGCGCGGCGGGGAGCTGCGCCGGGCGCTGGAGTTCTACTCGAAGAGCCTGGAGATCACCCGCGAGATCGGGGCACGCTACGTCCAGGTGGAGACCCTGGTGCGGATCGGGGTGGTGCGCGCGAGGCTCGGCGAGACGGAGGAGGGGCTGGCGAGCCTGCGCGAAGCGGTCGCGACGGCGGAGGAGATCGGCTCGCGGCGGCTGGTGTACGAGGCACATCAGGCGCTAGCGGAGGTGTGGGAGGGGCTGGGGGAGTGCGGGCGGGCGCTGGAGCACCAGCGGGCCTTCCACGCGGCGTGGGAGGAGGTGTTCAACCAGCAGTCCGACGCGCGGATCCGGAGCATCCAGGTTCAGGCGGAGGTGGAGCACGCCCAGCGCGAGGCGGAGCTGTACCGCCAGCTCCACGAGGAGCTGCTGCGGGCGTACACGGGGTTGCGCGAGGCGGACCGGGAGAAGGCGCGGCTGGTGGAGCAGCTCCGGGTCCAGACCGCGGAGCTGGAGCGCCAGACGCGCGAGGACGCCCTGACCGGGCTGTCCAACCGGCGCGACCTGGACGAGCGGATGGAGGTGGAGTTCGAGCGCTCGCGGCGCTTCGGCCGCGACCTCTCGGTGGCCATGGCGGACCTGGACCGGTTCAAGGAGATCAACGACCGGTTCTCGCACGCGGTGGGCGACGAGGTGCTGCGGAGGCTGGGGCGGATCTTCCGGGGAGGGTGCCGGGGGGTGGATGCGGTGGGGCGCTACGGCGGCGAGGAGTTCGTACTGGTGCTGGTGGAGAGCTCCACCGAGGAGGCCGCCGCGGCGTGTGAGCGGGTCCGGGAGGCGGTGGAACGGTACGACTGGACCTCGGTGTACCCGGAGCTGTCGGTGACGCTGAGCATCGGGGTCTGCGGGGATCCGGCCCTGGGCTCGTACACGGAACTCCTGGCTTGCGCAGACGCCAGGCTGTACGAGGCCAAGCGGAGCGGGCGCAACCGGGTGTGCTGGTAGGAACTACAACTGCTTGGAACGGCTTGCCTGGGCGTATCCCCGGCGGAGCCAGGGCCGGGCGCGCGCACACCCCTCACGCAACGACAGGGTCTCTCCCGCGGGAGGGGCCTGTCGTTTTGAGTCGTTCCTGCATTACCCCCAAACGATGTGCGGAGGGAGCCACCGGCGCAGTTTGCCGGGCTCCGTAGCGGTTCCCCTCCGGGATACCTGGACCCGCCTGCTTACAGGCTCGACACCAGGAACGTAGAAGTCTCCGCCCCGTCCCGCTTGCTCGGCTGCGACGTCGCCTCCACCACGTTGACCCGCGTGGAAATCAGCTTCTGGAAGAACCCCTCCGTCACACCCCGGTCAAAGTCCGTCGGGTAGGGGGTGCCGGTGACGATGGTGACCGAGTGCTCTCCCGTCATCTGATACGTGATCCCCCCCGGGTGCCCCCGGTGGTTCATCTCGAATGCCACCTGGAACGAGGCCGCCACCTTCTCGAAGGTGTCAAGCCCCGGAGGGAGCATCACGTGGTTGGGGATCTGCTTCCCGATCTGGAAGAGCGTGTTGGGACCCATCTTCTCCCCGATGGTCTCCAGCGCCCGGACGTATCCCTCGAGCGGATACCAGTCGTGGGCGGTGACGTTCTCGATCCCGTGCTCCTTCAGGATCTGCTCGCCGCGCCTCCGGAACGGTCCCATGGCCGCGAGCATGGACAGGATGTTGCCTCCACTTACCTGCGCGCTCGGTGGGTAGGGACGACGGTTCATGATGCTCCCATGAAGATAGGGTGAGCCACCGGGGCGGCACGTCTCGGGAGGATACCGGCGGTGCGGCATCCCCGGGTGACTCTCTACGCAGATGGAGGCAGGTTCCATGCGACGAAGTATCGACCGGGAGCTGCGCGCACATGAGCGCCGGCCCGGTAGCGCAGGATCCGCCAGCTTCAGCGAAGCAGAGGATCTATATGTTCAGGGAGCAGATACCTCCTGTCAACCCGCGCCCCGATCAGGACAGGTCCGGGAGCAGGAACGGGAAGGGGGCCCCCCATCCGGGAGGCCCCCTCACGGTACTGTTCCGTGTCCAGAGAGAGACTACGCGACCTGGAGGATCAGCGGCGCCGGTGCCGGAGCACGTGCCGCGGCGGCGGGATCACCCGAGGTGGCGCAGATCACTGCGACCAGGGTCTCACCGGCGTAGTCCAGGCCCACGTACCCCTCGCGGGGCCGGATGCTCACCACCTCGTGGCGTATTCCGTCGGGGAGAGCGAAGTCGTCGTAGGGCGTGAACCCCGCGCGGCGGAGCCTCTCCACCCAGGAGACGACGCTCTCGTGGCGCTCGCACCGGCTGTCGTCGGTGTTACCCAGGATGTCCTGGATCTCCCGGGCGAAGAACATCTTGATGGCCGCGGCCTCGCGCGCGGGGAGGTCCCCGCGGTCGATCAGGTCGAAGGTCAGGCCGAAGTGCCGCCAGCAGTTCTCAAAGCGCTCCCCCAGGAGTCCCGTGTGGTGGTCGGAGCTGGGCTCGCACAGCACCACGGCCAGCGGGCTCAGCAGACGGAGCTTGCGGAAGAACTCGGCGCGGGAGCAGAACCCGTTGTGGCGGTTGCGAATGTGGTGTAAGGCGAAAGCGCTGTGCACCACCAGCGGACCGGGTGCCGATCCGATGAGCCCCCAGTGCCGGTCCTCAAGCTCCTCGACCAGCATGTTCATCGGGCGGAAGTCGAGATCCAGTCCGATCTCGTGGGCCGTTTGTGACAGGACCGCCTCGGCCTCGCACAGGCTCGCGGCGTCCGGCTCCAGCGCGATGACGGTCAGCCGGCGGGGGAGGGCATCGCGAGCCGCCATCTCGCGGAGCACCGCAGCCTCCTGCCTCGCGGTGCCGATCCCCACGTCGAACAGGGTGACCTCCTCCCACCCCTCCAGGAAGCTGCCGAGGAGCTGGTTGGACACGGCCACGGACAGGGAGACGGTGGGAAGGTGCTGGGCCAGGAGGTTGAACAGCGAGATCTGCGACAGCTCGAACTGCCGGAGGTACAGGTTGATCTCGGCCGAGCACTCCGGGTCCAGCCGGCGCGACAGCGCCGAAGCAAAGATGTAGTCCTGGAGCCCCTCGGGGTCGGTACCCGGGTCGGGACGATCCTCGACCACAGAATTCAGGAGGATTCGTGCATCGTCCTCCCGTCCCTCCAGTGCCGCCCTGAGCACGGCTCTGAGTGCATTTTCCTTGCTCACGTTCATCTGGCGAGTCTCCGGTCGTGTGGGGAAGCGTCATGTGGAACGGGAGGAAGGTCATCCTCCGTTCCGTGCGGTGCCGGGGCGGTCTCAGGCTGGCCCGGCTGGAAAGTCCTGCGAAGGTCTCTCGCGCGCGTACGGCACTTCCATGCCAATCTTTATGTGTCGCATTTTATACTACCCAGGGGCGCTTGTCCAGAGTCTCGATTCTTGACGCTCCGAAAACCGCTTGAGCCGTCCCCTGGTGCCTCTCCCCCCGCGGCGCGGGCGCAGCGGTCCGGGATGTCGCGCCGGATGAGGGAGCGTTATACTACCTGCCCGAAGCCGAAATCCTTCCGAACCCATGCTTCCCTCCCTGCGTGAGGGGAGCCGCCTGACAGGTTCCGATCCATGAGCGATGCCGATGTGGCCTTCTTCGACGACCGGGGGCGCGAGTGGGCGGTCCGTATCCAGTGGGGGCACCCGACCCCCGCGGAGCTGGGGATCGTGGCGGTCCGCTTCGAGTGCGTGAGCGCCCCCGACGAGCCCGCGCGAGTCGGTTTCGCCCTGCGCGACGTGGTGGAGTCCGGAGACACCGAGGGGCTGCGCGAGGCGCTCTCCGAATCCGATCCGGCGCACGTCATCGGCTAGCCCGGACGCGGTCCCCGGCCGGGGAACCGCGGGGGCGCTGAGCGGTACCGAAGCCATGCCGATTCCCTCCCGATCCGAGCTGTTTCTCTCCCCCACCGCGGCCGAGCTGGTCCGGCGGGAGATCGCGCGCGCCCGGGGGAACGAGGTGTGCTTCGTGGCGCGCGTGGGGGAGGACGGGGAGGTCACGGATCCGCGCGTGGTGGCGCGAGGGCACGCCACCGCAGTACTCGCTGCGGTCCGGGGCCCGGAGTCCGGGGGGCTGCTGATCCACAATCACCCCTCGGGCCGTCTGGAGCCGTCGGAGGCGGACCTGGCGGTGGCCGCGCAGCTCTGGGAGCAGGGGCTCGGCTTCGCCATCACCGACAACGGCGCGTCGGAGCTCTACGTGGTGGTGGAGCCCCCGGCCGAGGAGCGGCTGGAGCCCCTCGACCCGGAGCGGATCGACGCGGAGCTGGGGCCGGGGGGACCGGTGGCCCGGAGGCACCCGCGCTACGAGGACCGCCCGCAGCAGCGCGAGCTGTCGCGGATGATCGCGGGGGTGTACAACGGGGGTGGGGTGGGGATCGCGGAGGCGGGGACGGGGACCGGGAAGTCGGTGGCGTACCTCCTCCCGGCGATCCGCTGGGCACTCCAGAACCGGGAGCGCACGGTGGTGTCCACCAACACCATCAACCTCCAGGAACAGCTGGTGGAGAAGGACCTCCCCTTCCTCCGCCGGGCGCTGGGGGAGCCCTTCCGCTTCGCCCTGGTCAAGGGGCGCCGCAACTACGTCTCCATCCGCCGCGCCCTGCTGGCCCGGGAGACCGCCCCCGCGCTCCTGGACGCGGAGAAGCAGGCGGAGCTCTCGGCGATCCTGGAGTGGATGCGGAAGACGCAGGACGGCTCCCTCTCCGACCTCTCCTTCCGCCCCTCGGCGGAGGTGTGGGACGAGGTGTCGTCGGAATCGGACGTGTGCCTGCGCGCCAGGTGCCCGCACTTCGAGGAGTGCTTCTACCAGCGCGCCCGGAGGGACGCCTCGGCGGCGGACGTGGTGGTGGTGAACCATCATCTCCTCTTCTCCGACCTGGCGGTGAGGCGGACGCAGGGGAACTACACCGCCCCCGCCGTCCTCCCGCACTACCGGCGGCTGATCCTGGACGAGGCGCACAACCTGGAGGAGTCGGCCACCAGCCACCTGGGCGCCAGCATCTCCCGGAGGGGGCTCTTCCGCATCCTGCGGCGCCTGGAGAACCGGGGGAAGGGGCTCCTCCCCGCCTTCGCGGAGGCGCTCCGCGGCCGCCCGGACGATCTCCTGGCGCGCGGCGCCCTGGACCACATCGGGGAGCGACTCCTCCCCGCGCTGGAGGGTGCCCGGGAGCGGGCGGGGACGGTCTTCTCCTTCCTGGAGGACCTGTTCAAGGAGGCGGGGGGGCTGATGGTGCGGCTCCAGGACGACTTCGGCCGCCACCCGGTGTGGGTGTTGGGGCTGGAGGACGCGCTGGAGGGGCTCCTGGCCAACCTGGATTCGCTCCTCCGGGGGATGGAGCTCCTCCGGGAGCGTGTCTCCCTGGACGAGACGCTCCGGAGCGCGCTGGAGCAGCAACTCCTGGAGCTGCGCGGCGCCGCCAACCGGGTGGAGTCCGCCGGCGACGCGCTGCGCGCCGCCCTCCGCCCCCCGGACGACACCCTCCGGATGGTGCGCTGGATGGAGCGGCAGGCCGAGCGCGACGGCAGGGAGGGGAATCTGACGCTCTCCGCCGCCCCGCTCGACCTCTCCGGGGTGCTGCGCGAGGCGGTGTTCCAGAAGGTGCCGAGCGTGGTGCTGACCTCCGCCACCCTGGCCACGCAGGGGAACTTCCGCTTCATCCGGCAGCGGCTGGGGCTCTGGGCCACCGACGACGAGCCGCGGGTGGAGGAGGCGGTCTACCCCTCCCCGTTCGACTACGCGGAGCAGACGCTCCTGGCGGTGCCCACCGATCTTCCCATTCCGGCGGGGGAGATGGATCCCCGGCACGACGAGGCCACGGTGCGCGCCGTGATCGAGCACGCGAAGGTCTCCGACGGGGGGCTGTTCGTCCTCTTCACCTCGTACCGGGCGCTCCGGCACGTGGCCGGGGAGCTGCGGAGGCGGAAGATCGACCTGCAGTGGCCTCTGTTCGTCCACGGGGAGGGCCCGCGGGCGCAGCTGGTGGAGCGCTTCGCCGCCTCGGGGCGGGGGATCCTGCTGGGAACCACGTCGTTCTGGGAGGGAGTGGACGTCCCGGGGCACCCGCTGCGGGGGCTGGTGATCCCCAAGCTTCCCTTCAAGGTGCCCACCGAGCCGGTCACGGCCGCGCGGATCGAGGCCATCGAAGCGGCGGGGGGGAACTCGTTCATGCAGTACATGCTCCCCAACGCGGCGATCCGGCTGAAGCAGGGGTTCGGGCGGCTGATCCGCTCCCGGGAGGACCACGGGGTAGTGCTGGTGCTGGACGGCCGTGTCGCGAAGAAGAGCTACGGGCGCTACTTTATCGACTCTCTCCCGGAGGTGCCGGTGCGCATGGGGCCGTGGCGGGAGGTGCGGGACGAGATGGAGCGGTTCTACGGCGAGCGGGGGGCAGCGCGGCGGGCAGGGTAAGGGGAGCTCGTTGAGGATTCCTTGGAGTTCATCTTAGATTTGGGACCGCTCCAGAGCCCCGGAAACAGCCCCGGGTCTCTTCCGCGGGGGCGAGGAGCCAGCCCAACTGCCGGCTGTCTCTCCGCCCGCGGAGGGGGCCTCGCGGTACCGCTGCGAGTCTCCCTCCGCACATTTTTTGAGGGGTACGGCGGGAGCTGCGAACCGCTGAACCACGACCGGCACCGCACCTTCTCGATCCCGATCTTTCCGTGACCACACCCCGTCCATCCAAGATCGTCTGCGTGGGGCGCAACTACCTGGAGCACGCCCGCGAGCTGGGGAACGAGGTCCCCGAGCGCCCGCTCCTCTTCCTCAAGCCGCCCTCGGCGCTGGTGGAGGACGGCGACGCCATCGTGCTTCCTCCCGAGTCGCGCCAGGTGGAGCACGAGGGGGAGGTCGCGGTGATCGTCGGGGCGCGGGCGCGCCACGTCACCAGGGACCGGGCGATGCACTACGTGGCCGCGTTCGCGCCGCTCAACGACGTCACCGCGCGCGACCTGCAGAAGACCGACGGGCAGTGGACGCGGGCCAAGGGGTTCGACACCTTCTGCCCCATGGGTCCGGCCGTCCCCGCGGAGCGGGTCGACGCGGCGGGGCTGGAGGTGATCTGCCGCGTGAACGGGGAGGTGCGGCAGCACGGGTACGCGCGCGACATGGCGTTCGATATCCCGACGCTGATCGCCTACGTATCGTCCATCATGACGCTGGAGCCGGGGGACGTGATCGCCACGGGGACGCCGGCAGGGGTGGGGCCGCTGCGGCCGGGCGATGTGGTGGAGGTGGAGATCCCCGGGGTCGGCACGCTGCGCAATCCGGTGGAGGCCGCATGACGCTGTCGCGCAACCGCACGCTGGCGGTGCTGGTGGCGGCCGTGGTCGCGGCGGACTGGCTCACCAAGTTCTGGATCCACAACCGGCTGGTCCTGGGCGAGGTTCTCCCGGTGATCGAGGGATGGGTCCACCTGGCCCACCGCCGGAACACCGGAGTGGCGTTCAGCGCCTTCGCGGGCGACGAGTCGTGGTGGCGGGTGGGGCTGCTGGCCCTCGCCTCGCTGGTGGGGATCGCGGTGTGCCTCCGGCTCATGCAGACCACCCGGGACGCTCCGCTCCGCCTGGCGGCGGCGCTGGTGCTGGCCGGGGCGGTCGGCAACCTTGGGGACCGTCTCGTCGACGGCGGCGTGACCGACTTCATTCTGGTCCGCTACTTCCCGTACGTCTTCAACGTGGCGGATATCGCGATCACCATCGGGGGGACGCTCCTGGTCTTGCGGATGTTCTTCGGGCAGGAGATCGAAGGACCGGCGACGCCGAGCACGGCCTGAGAGGCGGTTCCCGCCCCGAAGCCCTACACGACCCTCTCTCCTCCGTCCTCGCCGACCGATGCCCGTGATCTCCGACCGGCTCCGCTCGCTCCCGCCGTACCCGCTCCAGGACGTCCCCCGGATCCGGCGTGAACTCCACGCGAAGGGGGTGGACGTGATCGACCTGGGGGCCGGCGATGCCGACCTCGCGCCTCCTCCGGCGGCGGTGGAGGCCCTGCGCGCCGCCGCCTGCGACCCGGTGAACTCGCGCTACGGCTTCCAGATCGGGCTGGCCGACTTCCGGGAGGAGATCGTCCGCTGGATGGAGCGGCGCTTCGGGGTGCGCCTGGACGCCTACCGGGAGGTGCTCCCCCTGATCGGCTCCAAGGAGGGGATCTTCCACCTCCCGTTCGCCTTCGTGAACCCGGGAGACGCGACGATCGTCCCCGACCCGGGGTACCAGGCGTACCTTGGCGGGACGATCCTCGCCGGGGGCGAGCCGTACATCGTCCCGCTCCGCCCGGAGCACCGCTTCCTGATCCCGCTGGACGAGATCCCGGAGGAGGTGGCGCGGAGGGCGAAGGTCCTGTACCTCAACTACCCCAACAACCCCACCTCCGCGGCCGCTCCGCGCGGGTACCTGGAGGAGGCGGTGGAGTTCTGCCGCCGGCACGACATCGTCCTGGCGTACGACAACGCGTACTCGGAGATCGCCTTCGACGGGTACGTCCCCCCATCCATCCTGGAGATCCCGGGGGCGAGCGAGGTGGCGATCGAGTTCCACTCCCTCTCCAAGACGTACAACATGACGGGGTGGCGGGTGGGGTGGGCGGCTGGGTGCCCGGAGCTGATCGCGTCGCTGCAGCGCGTGAAGACCTTCGGCGATACCGGTCTCCCGCTCTTCATCCAGTACGCGGCCACCGCCGCGCTCCGCTCGCACGGGGAATGGCTTCCCTTCAACCTGGAGGTGTTCCGGCAGCGCCGGGACGCGGCGGTCACCGGGCTGCGGGAGGTGGGGCTGGAGCTGGAGGCACCCAGCGCGACCATGTATCTCTGGGTGCCTCTCCCGGAGGGGGTGGCCTCCGAGCCCTGGGCGCGGCGCCTCCTGCTGAAGCAGGGCGTCGCGGTGATGCCCGGCTTCTCGCTGGGTCCGGGCGGGGAAGGGTTCTTCCGGATCGCGCTCACCTGCACCGAGGAACGGCTGCGGGAGGCCGCGCGGCGGATCGGACAGGTGCTGTAGGAGCCCCCTCCCCCGGCGCTGCGCGCCACCCTCTCCCCTCGGGGTAGAGGGTTTTCTTTCGGGCGGGATCGCAGCGCCGGGTGTGTTGCAGCGGGGGTGCCGACCTGCCGTATCACCTGCAGTGCTACCTTCCTGGAGTGGCCCCACCCCTGCACGCTACCCGCCCTCAGAAACAGACGTTGTCGCCACCCTGGGAACTGCAGCCGGCAGAGGGAGTAGAAAGGGCGTATGATTACGCCGACGATCGCTCCGCCCCCGCGCACCCAGACCCCGCCCGCGCCGACGGTCCGGGATCTCCCCGTGCACGTGCCGCTCCGCAGGAAGCCGCGGCCGGAGCCGTCGGGGAGGATCTCTCTGGGTGCCCTGCTGGGCTCCGTCGGCCTCCACGTCGCGTTGGTTGCGGCCGGAGTGGCATTCCTCCGCTTCGGGCCGGGTCTGGTGGTGCGGGTCACCGCGGATCCGGAGCCTCCGGCCGAGCGGGTGACGTACTACGATATCGCCGTTCCCCAGCCCACTCCGGTCGACGCCGGTCCCGCCGCTCCCGAGCAGCCGTTCCCCGGATCGCAGACGCTCCCGCAGCGCCCGGAGGACGCGCAGCGTCGCGGCGCGCAGCCGGGAGCCGCCCCTTCCGGGCTGGTCTTCCCCTCCGGTGTTCCGTCGGGGATTCCGGCGGCCCCTGCTCCGGCCGCACCGGCCGCGGGTGGCGGTGCGGGGACCGGACAGCCGGGGGGGTGGGCATCCGGGGGGGCGCTCCGCCCCGGGCTCCGCGATCCGCGCCTGCACGCCCCCGCGCACCCGGCTCCCGCTGAGGCGGCGCCGACTCCCCACGAGGAGTACATGACGCGGTTGGGGACCCAGCTCGGGGAGTACAACGATAGCATCGCGGTGGAGCAGGAAGCCGCGCGTAGGGGGTTGGACTGGACCGTCAGGGGGAGGAACGGGGAGCGGTACGGCTTCTCGCCGGGGAAGATCCACCTGGGGAAGGTGACGCTTCCCAACCCGGTCGGGTTCGCCCCCAATCCGGCCGAGCGTGAGAGGGCGGAGCGGATCTCGGAGGAGCGCCGCCAGCTCGACCGCCAGGCCGCGGACGCCGAGGCACGCAACTCCTTCCGCGAGCGTGTCCGCGCCACCCGCGCCCGCAAGGACGAGGAGCGCCGCAGGGCGCGCGGCGGGTCGTAACGCTCCGGCCCGCACACTCCCGACCCCGCGCCGGTATCCGCCGGTGTGGGGTCTTTTTTCGTCTCCCGCCGCCGGTATCTGGAACGCGAATTGCACCCCCCTGGACTGCCTAGCGGTTCCAGAGATCCATCGCAATTTCGGTTCAGGGGGGGATATGTGGGAGTTTCGAGAGCGCCATGAGTCTGATGCCGGGACGGAGGCGCTGAGCTTCCTGCTCGGTGCCGCGGGTGGGTTCGCCATCGGGATGCTCCTCTCCGGGCGGATGCAGCCCGCCGCCCGTACCGCGAGCGCGGGCGCGGGCAGGGTGCGCGCGCTCGGCGGGAACCTGCGGGCCCGCGCGGACACGCTGCGCGAGCGCGCCCGTACCGTGGCGTCCCGGCTCCGTCCGGCCCGGCTCCGCCGCCCCGCCGTGGAGCGGACCGAGCTGAGCGAGCTGGAGGATGCCGTCCTGGACGCATTCCTGGCGGACGAGGTGCTCAGCGAGCGCGGGATCGACGTGGGCGCCATCAGCCGCGGGATCATCGAGCTCTCCGGCTCCGTATACACCGAGGAGGAGGCGGACCGCGCCGTCTCCGTGGCCCGGCGGGTCCCCGGGGTGGAGACCGTCGTCAACCGCATGGAAGTGGAGAGCCAGATGCGCCGAACGAGCCGTACCCGGGACCGGGGCGACGAGGACCAGCCGCGCGCCCCGGGGGGGGCGGAGTGGACCGGGCTGCAGAGCGGGATGGGCCGCCGCCGGCAGGGGCGGGAGACCGACCCTCCCCGCTCCGACGACGCTCAGCACATCCGGGAAGTCTCGCTGGAGATCACCGACCGCAGCGAGTTCGAGCAGCTGGGGTACGCCGCGCGGCCCCGCAACGCGGAGCGCCCCGAGGACTCGCGGGGCAACGGGCCGGAGGGCTACTCGGAGGACGAGCTGGACAACCAGGAGCCGGTCGGGCCGCACACCTATGGAGGTATCCCCCGCGAGCCGACCGGCCCGGATCTGAACCCCGGCTCCCGCGTGGGCGAGGGGCTCAAGCCCGGGACGGAGCTCCGCCTGGAGAGAGCGGACGTGCCGGTGAAGCCGCACGGCGAGGGCTTCCGGGGGCGGCAGGGGGCCACGGACGACGAGGGGTAGCCGGCCAGGGTCTCGCAGCCGACCGCCGGGCGGTCGGACGTGTCCCGTTCCCCATCCACCCGGGATCCCATGGCCGGTTCCTCGCTCAAGGAGCGGATCCGAGGCGACCTCAACGCCGCCCGCCGCGACCGTGACAAGCTGCGCACCACCGTGCTCACCACCCTCCTCTCCGACATCCGGAACCGGGAGATCGAGGTGGGGCACGAGCTCTCGGA
>DATAAL010000602.1:0-5523 GCA_036260145.1 Longimicrobiaceae bacterium
ATGCTCTGGGTGTCGATCACCGTGGACGTGACCGCGAGGCCGGTAAGCGAGGTGCTGGTGGTGCTGCCGGTCACCCCCGAGCCGCGGGGCCACGACCACGAGATCTGGATCGTCCCGCCCGATGCGGGGGTGAGCAGGATGCTCCCGCCGAGCGCCTCGAAGGCATTGTCGGCACCGTTGACGAAGGTGCTCTGTCCCGCCGAGATGACTGAGCCGGGAATCGGCTGTGAGTCGTCCTCCCAGTCACCACTCGTCAACTGGCCATAGTTGACTACGATCTGCGCATCGCTGGAATTGTTGACGGTGACGGTGAGTGTGCGGACAGGGGTGGACATGGCTAGGTCTCCGACCGTTGGGGGTTGGCACGAGACACGGAGAGGACCGTCTACCCGTGCAGTATACAGCGCGCAGGCTCAAGGACACAACCCTTTCGTGACAATTTTACTGTGATCCGCCCCTGGTCGAGCCGTCTCCGGACGCTCGATCGAGGGGCGGCGACAGTTCCGGGCTGGCAGGCCCTTCACCAGCACGCGTTCTGGAAAACCACGATTTCCCACCGCCGGCACCCCCGGAGGGAATTCCACGGGGATGCACATTGTAGCGTTCTTGACATTCGCGCCAAAACCGCCAATTTACCCCCAGGTGCGAGGAATTCTACGGGCTCCTCACGGGACCCCTGAGAGCTGGACCCGGCTCCGGCGAGGAGAGTGATCAGGGACCCTCGGGCGTCCAATCGGGGACATCCCGTCACCTTCAGTCTCTCACGTCCTCCATCATACGAGTAGCGTCAGCTGCAGCCGCTGACGGAGACCGGCTTCCGTCCGGGGCAGCCCGCCGCGCGGGGCCCGAGGCCGCGGGACAACGCGAAATCAGAGGTGCTTTCATGATGCTCGCCCGCCTGACGCTGTACCTGTTCGCGGCTGGTCTTCTCTGCTTCGGCGCGCTCTTCCTGGTCGCGCCCACCTCCCTCACCACGCTCGTCCAGGTCTCCCTTCCCACCTCCAGCGCCTCGACGGAAGTGCGCGGCGCCTATGGCGGCCTCTCCATCGGGACCGCGCTTTTTTTTCTGTCCTGTGCTCGACGGCGGTCCTGGCTGCGCCCGGGGATCGTCGCGCTGGTGCTGATATCGGGGGGGCTCACCGTCGGCCGCATCCTGGGGCTGCTCATCGACGGCCCGGCCATTCCTTCCATTTACGTCCTGATCGCGGCGGAAGGAGCCGTGTTCGTCATGGGGCTGATCGGGTGGAGAAAGCTCGATGGCGAGGATCCCGGCTGAGGATCGCCTCGCCGACCGAGCAGCCGCGCCGGGGTGAGGGCGCACTACCGCTGCCCCTGGAAGTACGAGTCCTACCTTCTTCGGGATGCTAGCCTATGACGGAGTCCGCAACCCTCTCCGAACCTGTCCGCAGTGACTTCGATCCGGCTGCATCCACCTTCGTCGAGCTGCTCGCCTGGCGGGCCGCGGCATCCCCGGACGCGATCGCATACCGCTTCCTCCGCGATGGTGAGGGAGAGTCCGTCGATATCACCTACGCCGGCCTCGACCGGCAGGCGCGCCACGTCGCCGCCCGGTTGCTGGAGCTGAAAGCCGCGGACGAGCGCGTCCTGCTCCTCTATCCGCCCGGGCTGGACTACGTGGCGGCCTTCTTCGGCTGCCTGTACGCGGGCGCGAAAGCCGTCCCCGCGTACCCGCCGCGCGCGAACCGCTCGGTGGAGCGGCTGGACGCCATCATCGCCGATGCGCGCCCGCGCGTGGCCCTCACCACGCCGGCTCTCCTGGAGAGCTGCCGGAGCCGGATCGGCCATGCGGCGGGCGACCCGGTGATCTGGCTGGCCACCGGACACGAGGAGGGTCCGGCCCCCACGGTCCCGGCCGGGCTGCGCGCCAGCCGGGAGAGCACCGCGCTCCTGCAGTACACCTCGGGCTCCACCTCCACTCCCAAGGGGGTGGAGGTGACGCACGCCAACCTGATGCATAACGTGGCCCGCACCGCGGAGTGCTTCGGCTTCTCCGCCCGGAGCCGCTTCCTGAGCTGGCTGCCGCCCTACCACGACATGGGTCTGGTCGGTGGGCTGCTGCAGCCTCTGTACAACGGAGCGCCGGGCGTGCTGATGCCTCCCGTGGCCTTCCTGCAGCGCCCCCTGCGCTGGCTGGAGGCGATGAGCCGCGAGCGCACCACGGCGACGGGGGGGCCCGACTTCGCCTACCGCCTGTGCGTACAGCGGGTGACGGAGGAGCAGCGCGAGCGGCTGGACCTGAGCGCGCTGGAGTTGGCGGGCTGCGGCTCGGAGCCCGTGCGTCCCGAGACGGTGCGGCAGTTCACCGCCTACTTCGCGCCTGCCGGGTTCCGCCCGGAGGCCTTCCGCCCCTCCTACGGGATGGCCGAAGCCACCCTGATGGTGAGCGGGGGCAGCGACTGGGTCGCTCCCCTCATCACCTCGCTGGACGCCGGAGCCTTTCGCGCCCACCGCGTGGAGGACAGCGCGCCCCCGCCCGCGCCGGAGCAGCTCGCGGTGGGGTGCGGCCCGGTGCTCCCGGGAACCCGCGTGCTGGTGGTGGATCCGCAGTCGCGCCGGGTGTGCGGGCCGCGGGAGATCGGGGAGATCTGGCTCTCCGGCCCCAACGTGGCCCGCGGCTACTGGAACCGTCCCGAAGAGACGGCGGAGACCTTCGGCGCGCGGCTGGCCGACACGGGCGAGGGCCCCTTCCTGCGCACCGGCGACCTCGGCTTCATGCGCGGGGGCGAGCTGTTCATCGCCGGGCGGCGCAAGGAGCTGATCATCGCGCGCGGGCGCAACTACTACCCGCAGGACCTGGAGCGCACCGTCCAGTCGTGCCATCCCGCCCTGGCCGGCGGGCGCTGCGCGGCGTTCGGAGTGGATGGGGAAGCACAGGAGGGGGTGGTGATCGTGCAGGAGCTGGGCCGCCACGGGCGGCGTGAGCTGGACGCGCTGGCCGAGGAGGTTCGCCGCGCCGTCACCCGCGAGCACGACCTCGAACCCTCGGCAGTCGTCTTCGTGGAGCCGCTCTCCGTGCCGGTCACCTCCAGCGGCAAGATCCAGCGCGGGGTGTGCCGGGACGACTGGCTCCAGGGGCGGCTGCGGATCGTGCATCTCTGGTCGCGCGGTACCGCGGAACGCCGCTCCCCCCCGGCGATCTCCGCCTGGGAGGAGAGAGTACGGCGGCGCCCCAGCAGCGAGCGCATCGCCGGATGGCTGCAGGCGCGCCTGGCGCACCAGGTGGGGATGGAGGCGGCCGCGATCGACATCCGCCTCCCCTTCAGCCACTACGGACTCGATTCGGTGACCGCGGTGTCGGTGGCCGCGGAGCTGGAGGCTCTGCTCGACCTGAAGCTCCCGGCTACCCTGGTCTGGGACCATCCCACCATCGACGAGCTGGCGCGCCACCTGGCCAGCGCTGCGCGCACCCCCCGCGGCTCAACCTGAAGAGATCTCTGCAATGAACTCCACGCCTACACCCCGCCACGGGCGGGGCGCGCCGGCGGAACCGCTGGCGGTCATCGGCCTGGGCTGCCGCCTCCCGGGCGGCGGCAACACCCCGGAGGACTTCTGGCGCCTGCTGGCGGAGGGGGGGAGCTCCGTGACGGAGGTGCCGCCGGATCGCTGGGACATCGCGGCGTACTTCGACCCCGACCCCGACCGCGCGGGGAAGATATACACCCGCTACGGCTCCTTCGTCCCGAACGTCGATCACTTCGACGCGGGTTTCTTCGGCATCGCGCCGCGCGAGGCCGCGTCGCTGGACCCGCAGCAGCGGTTGCTGCTGGAGGTGAGCTGGGAGGCGCTGGAGAACGCCGGCTATCCGCCGCTCTCCGCGGCCCCGGGGCGTACCGGAGTCTTCGTGGGGATCAGCACCAGCGACTACATGCAGCTGCAGATCAAGCGCAACGACTGCACGCTGCTGGACGGCTACGGCGGGACCGGCAACGCCTTCAGCGTGGCGGCGGGCCGGCTCTCGTACTACCTGGGCCTGCGGGGTCCGTCGATAGCGCTGGACACGGCGTGCTCCTCCTCGCTCGTCTCGGTGCACCTGGCCGTACAGAGCCTGCGCGCCGGCGAGTGCGACATGGCGCTGGCCGCCGGGGTGAACCTGATCCTCTCCCCCGACACCACCATCACCTTCTCGCGTGCCCGGATGATGTCGGCGGACGGGCGGTGCAAGACGTTCGATGCGTCCGCCGACGGGTACGTGCGCGGCGAGGGGTGCGGCGTCGTGGTCCTCAAGCGCCTGGATGAGGCCCTGCGCGACGGCGACCGCGTCCTGGCCGTCATCCGCGGCTCCGCCGTCAACCACGACGGGCGCAGCAACGGCCTCACGGCGCCCAGCGGGGGCGCGCAGGAGGAGGTGCTCCGGGCGGCGCTGGCCCACGGCGGCGTGCAGCCGGAGGAGGTGGACTACCTGGAGGCGCACGGGACGGGCACCGCCCTGGGCGATCCCATCGAGATGCGCGCCCTGGGCCGCGTCTACGGCCCCGGGCGCTCCCCCGAGCACCCGCTCCTGGTCGGCTCCGTCAAGACCAACATCGGCCACCTGGAAGCCGCCGCCGGAGTCGCCGGCCTCATCAAGACCGTCCTCGCCCTCCAGGCCGGCCACCTCCCCGCCCACCTCCACCTGCGCCAGCCCAACCCGCACATCCCCTGGGACGAGCTCCCCGTGCGCATCCCCACCGCGCCCACGCCCTGGCCGGCCACCGGGCGTCCCCGCCGCGCCGCGGTCAGCTCCTTCGGCTTCGGGGGGACGAACGCGCACGTGGTGCTGGAGGAGGCCCCCCCGGTGGCGCGCGCCGCCCCCCCGCGGGAGCGCCCCCTGCACCTGCTCTGCCTCTCGGCGCGCACCCCCGGCGCGCTGGCCTCTCTGGCCACCCGCTACGCCGCGCACCTGGAGCGGCACCCGGAGCTGGAGGCGGGGGACGTGGTGTTCACCGCCAACGCCGGCCGCAGCCACTTCGAGCACCGGCTGGCGGTCACCGGGGCGAGCACCGGCCAGCTGGGGGAGCGCCTGCGGGAGGCCGCCGGGGGAGGCACGGGGCCGGGGATCGTGCGGGGGCAGACGGAGCTGCGGCGCGAGGTGGTCTTCCTCTTCAGCGGGCAGGGCTCGCAGTACGTGGGGATGGGCCGGGAGCTCTACGAGACGCAGCCGCTCTTCCGGGCCACGCTGGAGCAGTGCGACGCGCTGCTGCGCGACCAGCTGCCGCGGCCGCTGCTCTCGGTGCTGTACCCGGGCGGCGGGGAGGAGTCGCCGCTGGAGGAGACGCAGTACACGCAGCCGGCGCTCTTCGCGCTGGAGTACGCGCTGGCGCAGATGTGGAGGAGCTGGGGGGTGGAGCCGGCGGCGGTGATGGGGCACTCGCTGGGGGAGTACACGGCGGCGTGCGTGGCGGGGGTCTTCACGCTGGAGGAGGGGCTGCGCCTGGTGGTGGAGCGGGCGCGGCGGATGCAGGCGATGCCGCGTACGGGGGCGATGGCGGCGATGTACGCGGGACGGGAGGTGGTGGAGGCGCT
>DATAAL010000603.1:0-10383 GCA_036260145.1 Longimicrobiaceae bacterium
CTGCGCCGGGACCACGCTCTATTCGCATCGGCACGATGCAGCCGTGCCGATGGAACGGAGCCCCGCCGGACACCACCCCGGCGGGTCTCCGCCCTTCGGGTCACGATCGCTTTCGCAACTGCGAACTGCGGCCAGTACAATTGTACTTCGACTAACGGAATGACGCCGGAACATCAGCAGATCCGCGACCTGGCCCGGGAGTTCGCCGAGAACGAACTGCGCCCCCACGCGGAGGAGTGGGACCGCGAGGCCCACATGCCCCGCGAGGTGATCGACAAGCTCGCCGAGCTGGGGTTCATGGGGATGCTCCTCCCCGAGGAGTGGGACGGGCTCGGGCTGGACACCCTCTCCTACCTCCTGGCGCTGGAGCAGATCGCCTGGGGGGACTCGTCCGTGGCCGTGGCCATGAGCGTCCACAACTCGCTGCCCACCCAGATGATCCTGGCGCACGGGACGGAGGAGCAGAAGGAGCGCTTCCTCCGGCCCATGGCGCGTGGGGAGTGGCTGGGCGCCTTCTCCCTTTCGGAGCCGGACGCCGGGTCGGACGCGGCGTCGCTCGTGGCGCAGGCGGTCCGGGCCGACGGGGGGTGGGTGCTGAACGGGGCCAAGGCCTGGGTCACCAACGGCGGGATGGGCGACGTGGTGGTCGCCATGTGCCGCACCGACAACCCCGGGCACCGCCGCGGCGGCCGGGGGATCGGGGCCTTCATCCTCCGCACCGACATGGAGGGGTACGTCGTCGGGAAGAAGGAGGACAAGATGGGGCAGCGGGCCTCCGAGACGGTGGGGATCGCCTTCCGCGACCTGTTCGTTCCCGACGACCAGGTGCTGGGGGACCCCTCGGAAGGGTTCATCTACGCCATGCAGGGGCTGGTGAACGGCCGGATGGGGATCGCCGCCGTGGCCCTGGGGATCGCGCAGGCGGCGCTGGAGCACGCCCTGGCGTACGCGGGCGAGCGCCGGCAGTTCGGATCGCCCATCAAGGACTTCCAGGGGATCCAGTTCAAGCTGGCCGATATGGCCACGCGGGTGGAGGCCGCGCGCGGGCTCCTGTACCGCGCCGCCGAGGCCAAGGACGCCGGCGAGCCGGTCACCCGCCTCTCGTCCATGGCCAAGCTCTTCGCCTCGGAAACCGCGATGTACGTCACCACCCAGGCGGTGCAGGTGTTTGGAGGATACGGGTACGTGAAGGAGTACCCGGTGGAGAAGCTCTTCCGCGACGCCAAGGTCACGGAGATCTACGAGGGGGCCAGCGAGATCCAGCGCACGGTGATCGCCCGGGAGCTGTTCCGGTAGGCGGCACCGCCCGACTTCGTGCAAGGGCGCGGGGACCGCGCCCGGGTGCTTTTTACCCATCACCAGGTTCAAGAATGGAACTGTTTTCGCGCATCGGTGAGTACGACCACGAGCAGGTGGTCTTCTGCTACGAGCCGTCGTGTGGGTACAAGGGGATCATCGCGATCCACAACACCACGCTCGGTCCCGCGCTGGGGGGGACCCGCTTCTGGAACTACAACAACGACGAGGAAGCATTCATCGACGCCCTCCGCCTGTCGCGGGGGATGACGTACAAGGCGGCGGTCGCAGGGCTGAACCTGGGCGGTGGGAAGTCCGTCATCGTGGGCGATCCCAAGACCCGCCGCCGGGAGGAGATCTTCCGCGCCCACGGGCGCTTCGTGGAGAGCCTCAAGGGGCGTTACATCACCGCGGAGGACGTCGGCACCTCGGTCAACGACATGGACTACGTGCACATGGAGACCGAGCACGTGACCGGGCGCGGCGATACCTCGGGCGACCCGTCGCCGGTCACCGCCTACGGCACCTACCGGGGGATCAAGGCCACGGTGCGGGAGAAGCTCGGCTCCGACGCCCTGGCCGGGCGGCGCATCACGGTGCAGGGGCTGGGACACGTGGGGTACTACCTCTGCCAGCACCTGGCGGACGAGGGCGCGGAGCTGGTCGTCACCGACATCGACCCCGAACGCGTGAACCGGGTGGTGCAGGAGTTCGGGGCGCGGGCGGTAGCTCCGGACGCCATCTACGACGAGGAGGCGGAGGTGTACGCCCCCTGCGCCCTGGGCGCCACGGTGAACGACCGGACCATCGACCGGCTCAGGGTGGCCGTGGTGGCGGGCGCGGCGAACAACGTGCTGGCGGAAGAGCGCCACGGCGACCTGCTGCACGAGCGGGGCATCCTGTACGCCCCGGACTACGTCATCAACGCCGGCGGACTCATCAACGTGTACGGGGAGCTGAACGGGTGGACCTCCGAGCGCGCCATGCGCAAGGCGGACGAGATCTACAGCACCCTCCTGCAGCTGTACGAGCTCGCCCGCGAGATGGGGATCCCCACCTACCAGGCCGCCGACCGAATCGCGGAGCGGCGGATCAACTCCATCAGCAGGATCCAGCGCACCTGGGTGTGAGCCAGGCGCGCGCTGCGGGGCGGGGATTTCCCGCCCCCGCTCTCCGGTCAACAACGGTACAAGAGTCTTGCCCGGCTCTGCGGCTCCCCGTATCGTAAGACGCACGTTCCACCAGGATCCGCGCCGCTACGTTCCATCTCTCCCCGCATCTCTCCGCGGGAGCGGTCCGGACCGTCGTCCCAGCGGCGCCCGCGCGTCGCCGACCGCCTTTCCACCTTTCCGCACCGCAGCCGCCGCGCCGGCCCGCTCGCGCCGCGCTGCCCGTTCCACACTCACACCGGAGGTCTGCATGCTCAGTCGTCGTACGGGCGCCCTCGTTCCCGTCGTGGTGGCCGCCTTCAGCGCCGTACCGGCGGTCCGGGCGCAGGAACCGGCTGCCGGCGCGCGCGGGGACACCATCCGCGGCGTCCAGCTCGACCCGATCGTGGTCTCCGCCTCCAAGCGGCCGGAGAAGGCGCTGAACGCCCCGGCGCGCGTGGAGGTGGTGGGGGAGCGGACCATCGACGAGCGCCCCGCGATCACGCCGGTCGAGCACCTGCGCTCCGTCCCGGGGATCGACATCGCCACCACGGGGGTGCAGTCGGCGAACGTGGTGGCCCGCGGCTTCAACAACATCTTCTCCGGCGCGCTGCACTTCCTCACCGACTACCGCATTGCCGGTGTCCCCTCGCTCCGGGTGAACTTCCTGCATTTCGTCCCCTCGAACAACGAGGACCTGGAGCGCATGGAGGTGGTGCTCGGTCCCGGCGCGGCGCTCTACGGACCGAATACCGCGAACGGCATCCTGCACATCATCACGAAGTCCCCGCTCACCGAGCAGGGGACGACGGTGACGGTCGCGGGTGGTGAGCAGGAGGTCCTGCACGGGACCTTCCGCACCGCGCAGCTCATCGGCGAGAACTTCGGCGTCAAGCTCTCCGGCCAGTACCTGCGGGCGGAGGAGTGGCGGTACACCGACCCAGCCGAGGTGGCGGAGCAGCAGAAGTACGCCGCCAACCTGGCGCTGCAGCGCCAGTTCCTGATGCAGGCCACCGGGATCAGCCAGGCGGAGGCGGACGCCCGGATCGCCCGGATCGGCCGGCGCGACAACCAGGTGGAGCGGTGGGGCGGCGAGGTGCGCGCCGACTGGCGGGTCAATCCGGACGCGACCGCCGTCTTCTCGGCAGGGCTCAACAACCAGGCGAGCGGGGTGGAGCTCACCGGCCTCGGGGCGGGGCAGGCGATCGACTGGAAGTCGATCTACTACCAGACGCGCTTCAGCTGGAACCGGTTCTTCGCGCAGGCCTACCTGAACCAGAGCGACGCCGGGGAGACGTACCTGCTGCGCAACGGTGCGCCGATCAGCGACGAGTCGCGGCTGTGGGTCGGGCAGGTCCAGCACGGCTTCTCGCTCGGCGAGCGCCAGACCTTCACGTACGGGGCGGACTACATCTTCACCGACCCGCGCACGCAGGGAACGATCAACGGGATCTACGAGGACGACGACCAGACGCGGGAGCTCGGCGCCTACCTCCAGTCCGAGACGTCGCTGCACCCGAAGCTCGACCTGGTGCTCGCGGGCCGCGTCGATGACCACTCGGCCCTGCCGGAGCTGGTCTTCTCACCCCGTGCGGCCCTGGTCTTCACGCCAGCCGAGAACCAGGCCTTCCGGATCTCGTACAACCGTGCGTTCTCCACGCCCAGCTCGCTGAACCAGTTCCTGGACCTCGGCTCGCCGCTGTCGGGGAACAGCCCCCAGGTGCAGGCGCTCTCCTCGCTGGGGTACTCGCTCCGCATCCAGGGAACCGGCGACAGGGGCTTCCGCTTCCGGCAGCAGGACGGCAGCTACCTGATGCGGTCGCCCTTCACTCCGGCCTCGCTGGGCGGCCCCGCCCAGGCCCTTCCCGCCAACACCGCGACGGGCTATGCGCTCGCGGTGGGTGTGGTGGCCGCCGGCGCGGCGCGGGCCGGGACGCCCCTTCCGGCGCAGCTCGTCGCCTTCCTCAACCAGCAGGCGCCCGGGGTCGCGGCCGCCGCCGGGCTCAACTACCTGAGTGTGCTCGGCGGGGGCGGGGCGCTCTCCTCGCTGAACCTCTCCGACATCGCTCCCATCCGGGAGTCCACCTCGAACGACTTCGAGGTCGGCTACAAGGGGATCGTCGGCGGGAGGCTCCTGCTGGCGGCGGACGCCTGGTATTCCCGCAAGGAGAACCTCGTCACCCCGCTGACGGTCCAGACGCCGCTCCTCTTCCTCAACCCCCAGGCGACCGGCGCCTACCTCATCCCGAGGGTTACCCAGTTCTTCATGGCGGCGGGGGTACCGCAGGCCCAGGCCCAGGTCCAGGCCACCGCGCTGGTCACCCAGATCGCCTCCGTGCCGGTGGGCGTCGTGGCGTCTCCGGACGCAGTAACCACGGGCGGGCAGCTCCTCGTGACCTACCAGAACGTGGACGAGGACATCGAGACCCACGGCGTGGACCTCTCGGCCACGGCGCTCCTTTCCGACGTCTGGTCGCTCGGGGTGACCGGCTCCTGGGTCAATAAGGACGTCTTCGAGACCTCGAGCGGACAGCTCGTGACGCTGAACGCGCCCAAGCGGAAGGGCTCGGTCACGCTGAACTACCGCAACGACGACAGCGGCCTGGACAGCCATCTGCGGGTGCGGTACAACGACTCCTTCCCGGTGAACTCGGGTGTGTACGTGGGCACGGCCTGTCTCCCGAACCAGACTGGCGCGCTCGTGGAGCCCTGCGTCGACAGCTACACCCTCCTCGACGCGGGGGTGGGGTACCGGATCCCGGGCACCGAGGGGCTGTCCGTGCAGCTCAACGTCTTAAATCTCCTCGACGAGAAGTACCGGAGCTTCCCGGGCGCGCCGTTCATCCGGCGCATGGCGCTGCTCCGGCTCAGGTACGAGTTCTGATCGGGTCGGTTCGAGGGGTTGGGTGATGTAGAGGGGTCCGCTCCGGAGACCGGCAAACGGCGCCGGTCTCCTCCCCGCAGGTTGCGGGAACGATGGGAACAGCGAACGGCACGTGACCGGGTCCGGTCACGTGCCGTTCGTAGTTGCGGGAGGGATGTGCGTCCGAAGGGGCGAGACCCGCAGCAGTATCGTGGGTCTCGCCCAACCCTATCCGTTCTGTTTCGGACAGTCATGCGTGGCGGAAGTTCACCAGCACCACCTCCCGGCGCCCATCGGGGGGGAGCTCCACGCAGGTGGAGTACTGCTCGTCCAGCCAGGGGCGGACGTTGGGGATGCGCTCGTTCTCCAGCCCTCCGCTCTCGTGCGCCAGCCAGCGCGCCTCCTCCTCGCTCTCGGCACGGACGACGAATCCGAAAGCCTTGTCGTGGTGGGGCTCCCAGGGGTCCTTCCCCTCCACGCACCACCAGAGGGAGTCGTGTCTGGGGGTCAGCTTCCAGAGCTTCATGTCGGCGCTGCGGGTGGCAAGCCTTTCGCGGATCCTTTCGCTCGCGATAATGTACTTGCGCGCATCACGCACCGACAGCCGGACCGACCCGCGACTCCCAGGCGATGAACAGGCTCCTCGTCCCAGCACTCACGATCTTCCTCGGGCTCCCGGCTTCAGGGTGTGGCTCCCAGACCCCCACGGAAGACGACTACCTCGACGTCGTGCGCCAGACGGTGCGCTTCGCCGAGGCGGACGCCCGCAGATCGGCCGTCCAGGGAGCGGCGACGGGGCCGCTCCTCGTCGACGTCAACTCATTCCGGGGGGGGAGCCTGCGCGCGACGGGGAAGGTGATCGAGAAGGAGAAGGTCGCCGGGGCCATCGACCGTCAGTTCCGGGAGACCGTCCCCGACAGCTCCTTCAACTGCATGGATACCGAGCTGGGGCCCTCCTGCTGGGTTCCCAAGAACGGAGTGTTCGTGCACCTGAACCTGGCCAGTCGCGCGCCGCAGCGGATCACCATGCACTACACCTCCACGGTGACGGCGAGCAACTTCATCCCTCCGGTGCTCTGCGACCGGACGTTCCGACTGGAGTTCGTGAAGCGTGGGACCGGCTGGGTCCTGCAGGACACCGTTCCTCTGAAGAGCTGCTGAGAGGCCGCGCTCGCACGGAGTGGCGAACGCCGCTCAGGACGCGGTCGCCTGCACCTGCCACTGTATCCCGCCCACCTGCGTCCAGACGGAGTGGAGGAGCGCCTCCGCTCCCGCGGCCGCCTCGCCGTCGCCGCAGCGCAGCGCGGTGTCCAGCGCGAGCTGCGCGGCGCGCCCCGCGCTCTCCCAGCGCCGCAGCTCCGCGGCCCCGTACGCGAGGTCCAGCACCCCCCGGGCGGGGAGGTGGTCCTGCGGGGAGCGTTGCAGGAGCTGCCACTCCTCCCGGGCCGTTTCCTCGAATACCTCCTCGTTTCCTGCCGCCGCGGCCGCGCGCGCGATGGCTCCCAGCACGCCGATACGGTCCTCGGGCCGGCGCGCGTACGGGAGGAGGAGCCGCAGCACGGTCAGCGCCTCGTCGAACCTCCCCTGCTCCAGCCAGAACCTGGCCACGTCGCGTGCCACCGTGGGGATGCGGGGGTGCCTGCGGCCGTGGGCGTGGAGAGCGGAGCGCGCGTACGTGTCGGCCTCCTCGATAGGACCTGTGGCCGCGGTGAGCCGGAAGAGGTTGTAGAGCGCCTGTGCCTTGATGTCCCGGAACCCGCTCCGGCGGGAGCCCCGGAGGGCGCGGAGATACAGCGCGTGCGCGGTCGCCGTGTCGCCACGCTCCGCGTGCATCTCCCCCAGCGCGAGGCACGCCTGGAAGAGGGACAGCCGGTCCCCGTTCCGCCTCCCCAGGACGATGGTGCGCCTCAGCCACGTCTCGGCCCGCGCGTTCTCCCCGGTTCTCCGCGCCAGTTGTCCGGCCAGGAACCCGGCGGTTGCATCCGTGGGAGCGGCGAGGGCGGCTCCCTGGGCGAAGGCCAGCGCGGTTGCCGTCATGCCCTGTCCCTCCGCCCAGCGGGCGATCTGGAGGCATACCGCTCCCACCGCCTCGGGGCGCACCGCCGCGGGATCGTCCACCAGCGCCGCCAGGGAGGTGAGGGCGACTTCCAGCGCGGGATCCACCTTGAGCGAGACCAGAGCGGCCAGTCTCCGCCGGACCGACTCGGGCCGGAAGAGCCCGCGGCGTTCGCCGGGGGGAACGGACGCCCACAGGATCACGTCGTGGAGCGACTGCCAGAGCAGGGTCCCGAGACCGCTGCGGGCCTCGTCCAAGATCAGTGCTCCTTCCAGCGTCTCGTCGGGACCGTGCATGATGGCGGGAGGAGGGGGGGACTTCCGCCCCGGGCGTCGGGGACGCGCGGACTCCTTCCCGGTGTACTGGCGCTTCATCGGAGATCCTCCGGGGATGGGGTGGTTCGATCCGAAACCGGCACCTGCGCGGCAGCGGACCGGTGGACCCGCCGTACTAAAATTTGTCCGTTTCGTGCTTTTCGCAACAGATTGATCGAAAACGATCTGTCCCGGGGAGCGGAACAGTCCTGTCCGGAGGTGTGCGGCTCCTTGCCTGACCTCGGCTACCCCTTTAGAATAACCAGTGTAATCTACCCGAAAGTAGACAGAGTGGACAAGGCAAAATAGCGCCTTTCCCGAGGCGAGTCAATGTCCATGCGTAGCGGCATCGTCCCCCTCGACGAGCTGCGACAGGTCATCCTGGCTCGCCTGGCCACGATGTCCCTCCGCGGAGTGGCTCGTGACGTGGGGATGAGTCCCAGCGGATTGCAGAAGTTCGTCGACGGCTCCATCCCCTACCTGCCCACGCGGCAGAAGCTGGAGCGCTGGTACGTCCGGGAGTCGGCACGGAGCGGCGGCGAGATGTCGGCCGAGGTGGCACTGGCCGCACTCTACCTGCTTCTCAACGACCTCCCGCCGGGTCGGCGGCGCCCCGTCTTCCGGGGGCTGGTCGCGGCGCTGGAGACCGCGTACGATGGGGTGGACAACCCCCGCCCCGAGTGGCTGGACGACCTGCTCCGGGAGATGGGGGAGGCCGCCGGCCCGTAAGGTGACGGGTCGACGCTTTCCCGCTGCCGGCGTCCGGTTCCTTTCCGCCCTCCTGCGTAGGGCCCTTCCGTATCTCGGGAATTCTCTGGAGAACGCATGCGATCAAGACTCAGGCCGGCCGCCCCGTGGGTGGCGCTCGCGCTCACCCTGCTCACGGGGTGCGATCGGGGAGGTGGCGACCCGATCCAGCTCGGATTCGCAGCCCCCATCAACCAGGGCAACGGTGTCTCGGCGCGGAAGGGGGTGGAGATGGCCGTCGAGGAGATCAACCGCGATCGGATCGACGGCCGCACCCTGGAGCTGGTGATCAGGGACGACGAAGGGAGCCCGGAGAAGGCGCTGGACATCGCCGAGTTCTTCCGCGACAGCGTGGACGTGGTGGCGGTGGTCGGGCACATCACCTCCTCGGCGACGCTGGAGGCGGCCAAGGTCTACAACGACGAGAGTGGCGGGTACCTGAAGCCGCCGGTGCCTCAGATCTCCCCCTCTTCCAGCAGCCCCCTGGTCACCCATGCGGGGCCGTACACCTTCCGGGTCTGCCCCAGCGACCTGTTGCACGGACCCAAGGTCGCGAGCCTGGCCTACTCCCGCCTGGGGAGCCGCCGTGCGGCCGTGCTGTACACCAACGACGCCTACGGACGTGGCGTGGCGGAGAGCTTCGCCAGTGCCTTCCAGCGCTCCGGCGGCTCGCTGGTGGCCCGTGACCCGTACCTGCCGGCCACCGTGGAGGGACCGGGATCGGTGACCCCGTACCTGGTGCGCGCGATCCGGTCGGGGATGGATGCGCTGATGATCGCCGGTCAGGGGGACACGGGGATCCGGATCGTCCGGGAGGCGCGCCGGCTGGGGTACACCGGTCCCATCCTGGGTGCCGACGCCCTCACGGGGGTCAAGGACACGGGCGCGGACGCCGAGGGGATCTACATCAGCTCCGCCTTCCTCCCCGACCGCTCCTCGGAGAAGGCGCGTGCGTTCGTGGAGGCGTACATGAGGCGCTTCAACGAGCTCCCGGACCACCGCGGGGCGATGGCCTACGACGCCGTCATGCTCCTGGCCCAGGCCATCCGGGAGGTGGGCACGGACCGCAAGGCGATCCGCGACTACCTCGCCAAGGTTGGCCGGGAGGGGTCCGGCGTCGCGGTCTTCGAGGGGGTGAGCGGGACCATCGCCTTCGACGAGAACGGCGACGTGCCGGGGAAGGAGGTGGCGGTGGGGGTGGTGCGCGGCGGTAGGCTCGTTTCGGTGTCTCAGTAGGAGGGGTTCTTCATGTCGAGACGGGCAGCTCCAGGGCCCGGCGAAACCGCTGGACTGGAAAGCTCTCCCCCGCGCAGGAGAGGGCTTTCTGGTTCTCGGCTCGGGCTCTCCGTCCGGTGGCTTCAGTGTCCGTCGGAGCAGCCGCACCCGCCCGCGCACTCGCCGCCCTTCGTCCGCCTCCCCACGCCCGCGGCCACCAGGGCGCGGCGCCCCAGGTACGCCGCGGCCAGGGCCAGGACCACGGCCACGATCGCCGACTGCAGGATCTGCGCGTCCATACTTCCTCCTCAGATTCCGATTCCCAGCGCCAGCCCCCCCCGGTACACCAGGAAGGCCGCGGCGTAAGCCAGCGCCAGCATGTAGCCGAACTGGAACGCCGCCCAGCGCACGCCCGTCCATCCGCCGCCCGTCTCGCGCACCACCACGGCCGCCGTGCTCATGCACATCATGGCGAACACGTAGAACACCATCAGCCCCACGGCCACCAGCGGCGTGTAGACGGCCGTCCCGTCGTCGTGCCGCTCCGCGCGCAGCTGGTCGCGGAGCGGCGTGGAGGTCTCGTCCGCCGCGCCGACGCCGTAGATGGTGCCCATGCTGGAGACGAACACCTCGCGCGCGGCGAAGGAACTCAGGATGGAGACCGAGATCTTCCAGTCGTATCCCAGCGGCTCGAAGACGGGGGCGATGGCGTGGCCGGTGCGGCCCAGCAGGCTGTTCGCCAGC
>DATAAL010000604.1:0-12041 GCA_036260145.1 Longimicrobiaceae bacterium
CCGCGCCGGTCCCCTTCGCGTGCCGGAGGCGGATTGCCCCGGCCGGGCCGCCGCGGTATCGTAGGGGGAGCCACCCGCGAGCCCGGAGCCCGATGCCGCCGTCCGACCTCCCACCGTCCCAGCGCTCCGCCGCCTCCGCCGCGCGCCACGCTACCGACGACCCCAACCTCTTCCTGATCCCGGAGGAGCACCTCCCCCCCGGCTTCGCGGAAAAGGTGGAGTCCGGGGGGTGGACCCCTGCCCCGCCCCGCCCCGCGGCCACCGTGGTCCTCCTCCGCGAGGCTCCCGGCGGCCCGGAGGCGCTCCTGCTGCGCCGCCACCGCCGCAGCGGGTTCGCCGCCGACGCCTGGGTCTTCCCCGGGGGGACGGTGGACCCGGCCGACCGGGACCCGGAGATCCTGGACCGCCTGGACGGCCCCGCGCCGGGGGAGTGGGCCGCCCGGCTGAGGGTGGCCGACGCGGGGGAGGCGCTGGGATACGTGGTGGCCGCCCTGCGGGAGGCGTTCGAGGAGACGGGGATCCTCCTGGCCCGCTGGGACCACGTCGGCAACGTGCACGCGGACATGGCGGGGAGCCTGGAGGTGGCCCGGCGCGCCCTCCTCGACGGAGTGGTGGGGCTGCGAGAGGTGGCGGTGGGGAACGGGGTACGGCTGGCGGGGGACGACCTCCTCTACATCGCGCACTGGATCACCCCCGAGCCGGAGCCCCGCCGCTACGACACCCGCTTCTTCCTGGCGCGCGTCGACCCCGGGGCCGAGTGCATCCCGCACGAAGCGGAGATGACCGACGCCCGCTGGATGCGCCCCGGGGAGGCGGTGGAGCGCTTCCGCGCCGGGGAGATGAAGCTCCTCCCCCCCACCGTGCACACCCTGCGGCGGCTGGCGGGGCACGGCTCCCTGGCGGAGGCGTGGGAGGCGCTCCGCGACGCCCCCGTCCCGGCGACCCTCCCCCGGATGCGCCGGCACCCGCAGGGGGTGGCGATCGAGGTGCCGGGGGGAGAGAGTAAAAGTGGAAGTGCATGAGCGCGCCCCCGCCTTCGCGCTTCGCACTCATCTTGCGTGCATTGCCTGATCGCCCCCGAACGGCCCGGCCTCCACACCCCGACGATCCATGACCGCACGACCCACCACCCTCGGCGCCCTGCGGGCGTCCGGCTACCGCTCGCGCCCCGTCAAGACGGAGATGCGGGAGAACCTGGTCGCCAGGCTGCGCACGGGAGAGACGCTCTTCTCCGGGATCGTCGGCTACGAGGACACCGTGGTCCCGGCACTGACCAACGCCGTCCTCGCCCGGCACAACTTCATCCTCCTGGGGCTGCGGGGGCAGGCCAAGAGCCGGATCCTCCGCCAGCTCGTGGAGCTGCTCGACCCCGAGATCCCCGTGCTCGCCGGGTCGGAGATCAACGACGACCCCTTCCGTCCCATCTCCAAGTACGGACGGATGCTGGTGGAGGAGCAGGGAGACGACGCCCCGATCGAGTGGATCGGGCGGGACCGGCGCTACGTGGAGAAGCTCGCCACCCCGGACGTGACGGTGGCGGACCTGATCGGCGACGTGGACCCGATCCGCGCCGCCCGCGGGGGGCACCTCCTCTCCGACGAGCTGACCATCCACTTCGGGCTCCTCCCCCGCGCCAACCGGGGGATCTTCGCCCTGAACGAGCTCCCGGACCTCTCGGGGAAGGTGCAGGTGGGGCTCTTCAACATCCTCCAGGAGGGGGACGTCCAGATCAAGGGGTACCCGGTCCGCCTCCCCCTGGACGTGATGCTGGTGTTCAGCGCCAACCCCGAGGACTACACCGCCCGCGGCAAGATCATCACCCCGCTCAAGGACCGGATCGGCGCCGAGATCCAGACGCACTACCCGCGCAGCACCGAGGAGGGGATGGAGATCACCCGGCAGGAGGCGTGGCTCGGGCGCGACGGCGGCTCCGCCCCGGTGGAGGTACCCCCCTTCGTGGCGGAGATCGTGGAGCGGGTGGCCTTCCTGGCGCGGACGGACAAGCGGATCGACGCCCGCAGCGGGGTGTCGCAGCGGATGCCGATCTCGGTGATGGAGACGGTGGTCTCCAACGCCGAGCGGCGGGCCTTCACCGGGGAGGAGGGGCGGGTGGTCCCCCGGGTCTCCGACATCTACGCCGCCCTCCCGGCCATCACCGGGAAGATCGAGCTGGAGTACGAGGGGGAGCTGCAGGGTGCGGCGGCCATCGCCCGCGACCTGATCGCCGCGGCGGCGCGGGAGGTGTTCGACCGGCACTGGGACGCGGACGCGCTGGAGGAGGTGGTGGAGTACTTCAACCAGGGCGGGGTGCTGCGCATCTCCGACGGCGCCTCGGCGGAGGCGTGCTGGCAGGGGCTCGCCGCGGTCCCCGGGGTGGAGGAGGCGCTCCGCGACGCCGGCCTGCTCCGCGGCGACCGGGGGCAGGACGTGGCCGCGGCCGAGCTGGTGCTGGAGGGGCTGGCCGCGCACCGCAAGATCTCGCGCGCGGAGAGCGGGGCCTTCACCCGCGCCCGCCCGGAGCGCCCCAAGGGGAAGGGGTACGGCGGGGGCGGCTTCGGCGGCCTGGGGAACGACCTCTTCGCGTGAGCGACTATTCCACCCTGAGCCTGGCCACCGCCCACAGCAGCGCGCCCGCCGTGGAGAGGTAGCTCTCGATCGTCGTGGCTCCGGGACGCAGCTCCCGCCGGGAGGTCCTCCCGGCGGGAGCGGAGGCCGCGGTCTACCGCGGCCTCCGGAGGGTCGATACTCTTCAGGAGCCTCCCGCCCCGCTACGTAGTTCACCCGTGAAACCTTTCTCCGTGGACGGGTACAACCCGGAGCCGTTCCGAACGGCTCCGTCCCGATCGTCCGCTCCGACATCCTAGCCGGTCCCGGCTCCCAGCTCCACCCTGTCTCTCACCGCACCCATGACGTACCGCCGTACCCGCGGGCGCCCCCTGCGCGCGCTCGCCCCGCTGCTCGCCCTCGCCCTGGCCTCCCCGTCCGCGCCGGCCCCCGCCGTCGCCCAGGCCCCGGCCGCGCGCACGCCGGTCGCGAAGGCGCCCGTGTCCACACCCCGGCGGGTCATCCGCCCCGGGATCGAGGTGCTCCTGCGCGACTCCCTGCACCTGGTGCGGGGGAAGCGCGTGGGGCTGATCACCAACCACACCGCGGTCACCCGCGACGGGCGGAGCGTGATCGACGTGCTGCACGCCGCCCCGGGGGTGCGCCTGGTGGCGCTGTACGGCCCGGAGCACGGGCTGCGCGGCAACGTGGACGGCGGGGAGCGGATCGCCAGCGGGCGCGACCCGCGCACCGGGCTCCCGGTCCACTCCCTGTACGGGCGCACCGAGCGCCCTACCCCGGCCATGCTGCGGGGGGTGGAGGTGCTGGTCTTCGACATCCAGGACATCGGCGCCCGGCCGTACACCTACGTGTGGACCATGGCGATGGCCATGGAGGCCGCCGCCGCGCAGCGCATCCCCTTCGTGGTGCTGGACCGCCCCAACCCGATCACCGCCCGGGTGGAGGGGCCGCTCATGGCGCTGGAGATGCGCAACCGGGGCCCGGCCATCACCGGGTACTACCCGGTCCCCCTGCGGCACGGGATGACGGTGGGCGAGGTGGCCCGCTACGTGAACCAGGAGTACCGCGTGGGGGCGGAGCTGCACGTGGTCCCGGTGGAGGGGTGGACGCGCGACCAGTGGTTCGACGAGACCGGGCTCCCCTGGATCAACCCCTCTCCCAACATCCGCAACCTCACGGCGGCGCTCTCGTTCTCCGGGCTGGTGATGCTGGAGACCGCCAACCTCAGCGTGGGACGGGGGACCGCCGCGCCCTTCACCTACGTGGGGGCGCCGTACCTGGACGCGCCGGAGTTGCTGCGGCGGGTGCGGGCGTACCGGCTGCCGGGGGTGGAGTTCGAGCTGGCGGAGTTCACCCCGCGGGGGACGGAGTGGATGCAGTTCCGCGACCAGCGGTGCCGGGGGGTGCGGCTGCGGGTCACCGACCGGGAGGCGTACCGGCCGGTGCTGACGGCGCTGGTCTTCCTCTCCGAGATCCACCGGATGCACCCGCGGGAGCTGGGGATGGGGAGCATGCTGCAGATGCTGGGGAGCCGCTGGGCGCCGGCGGCGGTGCGGGCGGGGACCGATCCGCGGGAGATCTACCGTCGCTGGGAGCGGGAGAACGCGGGGTGGGAGCGTACGCGTGCGAAGTACCTGCTTTATGGAGCTTCAGAAGGGCAGGTCGCTCCGGAGTAGGATCCGCTCCAGAGCCCCGGAAACAGCCCCGGGTCTCTTCCGCGGGGGCGAGGAGCCTCGGAAACAGCCCGAGTCTCCCCGCCCCGGAGTGAGCCAGCCGAAACCGCCCGGCTGTCTCCCTCCGCACAGGTTTTGAGGGGTACTGCGGGAACGGCAACCTCTCTTACTGCAGCACCTGGGGTGCGTTCTGCAGCGTCCTCACCACGTCGGGGTGGAAGCGGGTTCCCGCGCCGGCGCGGAGGATCTCCAGGCAGCGGTCCCTGGGGACGGGGCTCTGGTAGGGGCGGGGGCGGGTGAGGGCGTCGAACACGTCCGCCACCCGGAGGATTCCCACCAGCAGGAACTCCCGGCTCCCGGGGCGGAAGCGGCGCTCCAGCTCCTCGTAATCGGTGTACTGGTTCTCGATCAGCAGCGCCGCCAGCGGGCGCCGCAGCGTGCGGGCGATCTCCGCGCCGATCCGGGCCTGCGAGCGGATCCGGTCCAGCTCCTCGGGGGTGAGCGGGCCTCGCTTCCGCACCAGCTCCGCGGGAACCGAGATCATCCCCACCTCGTGCATCCGGGCGGCGTACCGCACGTCGTGGAAGTCGTCGTGCCGCGCCCCCGCCTGCTTCGCCAGCCACCCCGCCGTGAGCGACACCCGCGCGCAGTGGGTGAGGGTGTGGAGCTGCTGCTCCCGCAGCTCCACCGAGAACATCAGCGCGCTCGACATCTCCATCTGCGTGTCCAGCAGCTCCACGTCCAGCATGTCCGGCGCCTTCAGGTCGTCGGCGTACTTCCTCACGCGGGGATGCCGGGTCCCGCCCGGGGATCGCTTCATGGGGTCCTTTCCGAGGAGGTGTCGATCGTGCGGGCACCGGAGGGCGCAGGTCGGGGCCGCCCCACCGGGCAATCTTTTCGGGAGCCGGAGAAGACTTCGCTCCCGCCGCGGGGCGGCGGAGGCACGGAAATGCCCGCCCCGCCGCGGAACCGCGGGTGGAGCGCGCAACTCGGGAAGGATTCCCCGTCTCCTAGAGCAGACCCTGTGCCGAATCCATGCGGGACGGTGGGGACCTTCGAAGGCATGGCTCGCGGTCGGTGACGGAGCCCTCCAGGGTACGACCAACGAGGTAGCGATAGGCTGCGGCGGTGTATAGACTACCTGTCGGATGCGGATCTGCGAACACTGCCAGCCAACCGCTCACGACCAACCTCCGTTCAGGACAGGGAGCCGTCCCTTGGCGACACCGAAGAAGCGAGCCAGCCGGAAGGTGCGCGAGACCGGGCAGGAGGGCTCTGCACCCCCACCCGCTTATTTCCTGAGCCTCACGGTTGAAAACGTCCGCTGCTTCGGTCCCGCACAGACTCTGGACCTGTCGGACGGAAAGGGGCGCCCTGCCCGCTGGACGGTGATCCTTGGCGACAATGGTGTCGGCAAAACAACACTTCTCCAGAGCTTAGCCCAGAACGAAGCCGTTGAAGTGCGGTTGCCTGGGGCCACCGTTTATCTCGCCCGGGCGCACAGCAGCGATTATCTCAGCGATATACGTCGAGCGGATAGCTCCGATCCTCCGTGGAGTCGGTTAGCCGTCTCGATTCATCGTGGTTCTTTGTGTGATGTGTCTACCGATGCACTACCCCTTCTATTTGACGTATTGGGCCCCTCTTCAAGTCGCGGCGCTGAGGAAGATCTACGCGCACTTATCTGCTATGGGTACGGCGCAACGCGGCGTATGGGGACTACCTCACTTTCCGAGACAGGCAACGAGGACAGAACCGCTTCTCTCTTTTCCGATGATGTCGAACTACTGAACGCGGAAGAGTGGCTTCTCCAGGCGGAATTTGCCGCCTTGATGAAGACATGGTTGCAGGAGCGGGCGCGCCGCCGTCGCGATCAGATCAAGGAGGTTCTGATCAACCTGCTGCCCGATGTGTCAGACATCCGCCTTTCGCGGCCCGCGGGGGATAGCTGGACGCCCCGGATCGAAGTCCAGACGCCGTATGGGTGGGTGAGGATTCAGGATCTCAGCCTCGGCTATCGTGCGCTGATGGCCTGGGTGGTGGACCTCGCCTACCGGCTCTTCGAGCGCTACCCCGACAGCCCCAACCCGCTCGCCGAGCCCGCCATCGTGCTGGTGGACGAGATCGACCTGCACCTGCACCCGCGGTGGCAGCGCACGATCATGTCCTACCTCACCGAGCGCTTCCCCAACACGCAGTTCATCGTCACCGCGCACAGCCCGCTGATCGTGCAGGCGGCGCAGGACGCCAACATCGTCCTCCTCCGGCGCGAGGGGGACCACGTGGTGATCGACAACGACGTGGAGGCCATCCGCAACTGGCGCATCGACCAGGTGCTGACCAGCGACCTGTTCGGCCTGGAGACGGCGCGTCCGCCCGAGCTGGACGAGCTGATCCGGGAGCACAACCGCATCCTGGGCAAGAGCCGGTTGACCAAGAAGGACGAGCGCCGGCTGAAGGAGCTGGACGCCGCCATCGGCGACCTCCCGGCGGGAGAGACGCCCCAGGACATGGAAGCGATGGACGTGATCCGCCGCGCGGCGGAGGTGCTGAAGCGCCAGGGGACGGACCGGCGTTGATCCGGGTCACCCGTCCCGCCCGCGCGCCGCGCGTCCTCGCCACGCGCGGCCGGGCCAAGCGCGCCGAGCTGGAAGCCGCCTACGACGCGGCGCCCGCGGAGTACGACGCCCGCACCCGCAGGTTCACCTTCGACGGCACCGTCTACGGACACGAGACCGTCAAGCGCGCCCTGTCCGAGGCCCAGCACGCCAAGTGCTGCTTCTGCGAGTCGAAGACCGGGATGGACGGCGACGTGGAGCACTTCCGCCCCAAGGCGGGGTTCTCCCAGGGCGCGCGCGGACGCATCGAGGGTCCCGGGTACTACTGGCTGGCGTACGAGTGGAGCAACCTCCTGCTGTGCTGCGCCATCTGCAACCAGCGCTTCAAGCGCAACCTCTTCCCCCTCACCGACCCCGCCGCCCGCGCCCGCACCCACCGCGACGACCTCTCCCGCGAGGATCCGCTCTTCATCGACCCCTGCGAGGTGGATCCGGAGGCGCACATCGGCTTCCGGCGCGAGATCCCGTACCCGGTCGACGACAGCCCCTACGGCCGGGCGACCATCGAGGCGCTGGGGCTCGGCCGCGAGATCCTGAACGAGCGCCGCCGGGACGCACTGGAAAAGTTGCAGGTCCTGCACGAGCTGGTGCTCATGGAACCCTCCGCGTCCCCGGACCTGGTTCCGCTCATCGAGGACGCGCGTGAGATCCTCTCCCGGGCCGTGAGCGACGCGGGCGAGTTCGCCTCCATGGCACGGGCCGCGGCACGGGCGAACTTCTACCTCGACAACTGAGCCGCTTCCGCCTCCCCGCTCCGCCCTATTGCGCCCGGGCGGACCACGCTGTAGTGTCTGCGGTGTCCACCTCCGAATAATGGACAAACTGGTCCGGACGGAGAGCCGCCGGACGACCGCGAGCCCGAGTGGTGGGAGATCCCGCCCGCAGAGCTCCGCCGGTTTGCGCGCGACTATCCCACGCGCTCCGGGAAGTCCGCCCGCACCATCGCCCGGGAGATCGGCATCTCCCCCACCGCCTTCAACAACTTCGCGCACCGGAGGACCCGGACGCAGGATCGTGTCCGGCGCCCCATCGCGGAGCTGTACCTGGCGGTGCGCCGGCAGGAGCGGGAGAAGCGGGAGAAGCGCGACGAGACCCGGGAGATCCGGCAGGTAGCCGAGCCGCCGGCGGCGTACGCGCCGGGGAGCCTGGAGGAGGAGCTGCGGGAGGCCCTTTCCCTGGGCCGCGAGGGCTCGATCCGCTGGGCGAAGGAGTTCCTCGGAGCGCTCCGGGCGCATCGGGACAGGTTCCCGCCCGGCGCCGAATCGCTGGGGGAGATCCTCCTCCGGCGCCTGGAACAGGGGCCGCCCGGCGGCCGGGGGAGAGGCGGGAAGAAGTAGAGGGGCGTCCCCGCGGGGGCGCCCCTCCCGTCGTCCGGCCGGGCCGCCGGTCAGTCCTCCAGCGCGCCGCACGCCACGATGTTCCCCATCTCGGTGGGCGAGGCGTGCACGTTGATGTGGTAGCTCTGCGCCTCGTTGAGCTGGAGCATCAGGTGCGCCTCCGCGCTCGCCTGGCCGTTGCTCGCCACGTTCAGCGGCGGGTAGGCGCTGGCAGGCCCCACCACGGGGCCGCCGGTGGCGCACGTCCCCTCGTGGATGTGCCAGGGGTGCACCCCCCCCGACCGCCCTCCCGAGATCGAGAGGGTGGCGATCGTGTGGTCCTCCCTCACCGTGACCCGGGACGTCCCGGTGATCCCCGACCCCCCCCGGTCGGCGATCCGGGCATTCCACACCTCGCCGCGCTGGGTGACCGGCTCCAGGTCCACATCCACCCTCCCCGTGTCGGGGTTGGTGTTCACCCGGGGCGTGCACGCGGCCAGCACGACCGCGGCGCAGAGGACGGCAGTGCGCATGGCTGCTCTCCTGCTGGTGGTGGCAAACGTCCGCGACCCCCATGGTGCGGGGGAGCCCCGTGCAGCCACGCAGGTTCCGCACCAGCAAGGACTTGTGCGGCCCCGGGCCGTTCTCCGGCGGTCCCGCGGGCGGACGCTGGCGCAGACGATGCAGGGACCCGCGCCGAAAGCCGGCGCCGGGTCCGGGCGAAGTCCCCTTCCACGCGAGGAGCCACCATGGTCCTTGGACGGCTGCTGAGGCGGAGAGGGATCCTGGGGGAGCGCGAGACCGAGCTGCGGGCGCGCGAGCGCGAGCTGCTCGACCGCATGTCCCGGGCACTGGAGCGCTTCGGAGCGGACGTGGCCCCGGACGACGTGCGCCACTTCCGGGAGGCGCGGGAGCAGCTCGACGGGCTCTTCCTCCTGGTGATCGCGGGGGAGTTCAACTCCGGGAAGTCCTCCTTCATCAACGCGCTCCTGGGGGAGCGGATCCTCCCCGAGGGGGTCACCCCCACCACCGACCGGATCAACCTGCTCCGCCACGGCGACGCGGTGGGGGAGGAACTGCTGGAGGCGTACCTCCTGGAGCGCACCCACCCGGCGGAGATCCTCCGCGACCTGCACGTGGTGGACACCCCCGGGACCAACGCCATCGTCCGGGAGCACGAGGAGCTGACGCGCGACTTCGTCCCCCGCTCCGACCTGGTCCTCTTCGTCACCTCGGCCGACCGCCCCTTCACCGAGAGCGAGCGCGCCTTCCTGGAGCAGATCCGCGCCTGGGGGAAGAAGATCGTCCTCGTGGTCAACAAGGTCGACATCCTGGCCACCCCGCAGGACCGGGACGAGGTGCTCCGCTTCGTCCGCGACAACGGGACGGCGCTGCTGGGGGAGACCCCGGAGGTCTTCCCCGTCTCGGCGCGGCTGGCGATGCAGGCGCGGGTCAACGAGGACACCGCGCTCTGGGAGCGGAGCGGCTTCGGGGCGATGGAGGAGTACCTCCTCCGCACCCTGGACCAGGAGGAGCGGGTCCGCCTCAAGCTCCTCAACCCGCTCAACGTGGCGCTCCGGCTGGCGGGGCGGTACAAGGAGGTGGCCTTCGAGCGCCTCAAGCTCCTGGCCGAGGACGTGGCCACCCTGCAGAACATCGACACCCAGCTCGCGTCCTTCCACCAGGAGATGCTCCGCGACTTCCAGCCCCGGATGGGGAGGCTGGACGCCCTGCTCTCTGCCATGGAGCTGCGGGGGATGAGCTTCTTCGACGAGCAGATCCGCTTCACGCGCATCCGCGCGCTGATGCGCTCCGACCAGATCCGCCGCGACTTCGAGCGGGTGGTGGTGGGCGACACCCCGCGCGAGATCGACGACGAGGTGGGGCGGATCATCGACTGGATCGTGGAGCGCAACCTGAAGCTCTGGCAGGACATCAGCGCGTACATCGACCGCAGGCAGATCGCCCGGCACCGCGAGGGGATGATCGGCGAGGTGGCGGGAACCTTCAGCTACAACCGCCAGGCGCTCCTGGACTCCATCGGCCGCACCGCGCGCGAGGTGGTGGGCACCTACAACCGGGAGGCGGAGGCGCACAAGCTGGCGGAGGAGGTCCGCGGGACCTCCGGGACCGCGGTGTTCGCGGGGGCGGGGGTGGGGCTGGGGGTGCTGATCACCGCCGCGCTCTCCGGGGCGGTGGCGGACATCACCGGGATCCTCCTGGCCACCACCCTGGCCGCCACGGGGCTGTACGTGATCCCCGCGCGGCGGAGGCAGGCCAAGGAGGAGTTCTCGGGCAAGGTGGCGGAGCTGCGCAGGCGCCTGGACGACTCCCTGACCCGCCAGGTGCACGCCGCGGTGGAGGACTCCAGCGAGCGGGTCAACGAGTCCATCGCCCCCTACCGCCGCTTCGTGCAGTTGCAGCAGGAGCAGCTCCACGAGGCGCGGGGGGAGCTGGTGGCCACCGAGGACGCGCTGCTCAGGCTCCGCACGGAGATCGGGGGGAGGTAGACCCCCCACGCGCTAGCGCGCGCCAGCCCGGCCCCCGCGTCAGCAGGGGACACGCCCAAGCTCGCAGTTCAAAAACGCAGTTCTGCCATCGGCAGATCTGCTCAGGGAGTGCAGAAGAACAGGTGCGCCGGGAGGATGTTGAGCGGCTCGAAATCCTGCCGCACGCTGCGGAACACCCGCTCCAGGTGCGGATACACGGCGCGCGAGAACTGGTACACCAGGAAGGCTCCGTCCGGGCGGAGGGCGTCGCGCGTGGCCTGCAGCACCTGCTGGCGCACCTCGTCGGGCATGGTGCTGAAAGGGATCCCGGAGATCACGTAGTCGGCGTGCTGCACCCCCATCCGGGCGAGCATGGTCCCCACCTCCGCCGCCGAGCCGTGGACCACGTGGAGCCGGGGATCGGGGAAGTGGGCGCGGAGGAACTCCACGAAGTCGGCGTTGGTCTCGAACACCAGCAGCCTGGCGTCCGGCCGCATCCGCCGCAGCAGGTGACGGGTGATGGTCCCCACCCCCGGCCCGTACTCCACGATCACCCGGGCACGCTTCCACGAGATCTCCCGCATCAGGTGGCGGATCAGGAACCGGGAGCTGGGGATCACCGAGCCCAGCATCACGGGATGTTTGAAGAAGTTGCGCGCGAACAGCAGCATCTGGCTGGACTCGGACCCCCGTCTCTGTGTCTGCGCCACGACCGTTCTCCTCGATGGTAGGTATCCGCGTGCTCCCGGCCGCCGGAGGGGCCGGCCCACTCCCGTCCGGCGAGTGGGCGGCATCCCCGCAAGGCGTGCGCCATCACCGGGCCGGGTGGCCGCGGAGCGGGGGCCCGCATAGATTGGACGGATCTGCTCCGGACACCCGGCGTTTCCTGGATCGCCGGGAAGCTACCTCACCGGACCTCCCGGCGCACCCCCTCGGCCACCTGTCGCTCCCTCGCCCGTCATGAGACCCAGCCTCGTCCGCATCCTGTCCGCCGCCGCCCTGTCCGTCGCGCTCCCTGCCGCCGCCACCGCGCAGGGGCCGGACGCGCGCGTCGCCGCCGCGGTGGACCGCCTCGCCCCGGCGATCGTCGAAGCGCGCCACACCATCCACCGGAACCCGGAGCTGGCCAACCGGGAGTTCAAGACCGCGGAGCTGGTGGCCCGGCACCTTCGCGCGCTGGGGATGGAGGTGAAGACCGGGGTGGCGCACACCGGGGTCGTCGGCATCCTGCGCGGGGGGAGGCCCGGCCCCGTGGTCGCGGTGCGCGCCGACATGGACGCCCTCCCGGTGACGGAGGACACCCCGTACCCGTTCCGCTCCACGGTGCGCACCACCTACAACGGGCAGGAGGTGGGCGTCTCCCACGCCTGCGGGCACGAC
>DATAAL010000605.1:0-9345 GCA_036260145.1 Longimicrobiaceae bacterium
ACCCAGAGGAAAGCCGATGACGTCGCATACGCTGAGATGCGGCGTCATCGGCTTTCCTCTGGGTTGAAGTGCGGGTCGGACCCCGCCGGGGGAGCGGGGCGAAGCGGAAGGGACGGGCACCCGGGGTGCCGGGGCTACGCGACCCCGAAGCGGTACACGGTGCGGGAGGCGTACCGCTCCCCCGGCCGCAGGATCGTCGGGGGGAACTCGGGGTGGTTCGGGGAGTCGGGGAAGTGCTGGGGCTCCAGGCAGAAGCCACAGCGGGGGCCGTACCTCCGCCCCCCCTTCCCCCGGATGCTCCCGTCCAGGAAGTTGCCGGAGTAGAACTGGAGCCCCGGCTCCGTGGTCAGCACCTCCAGCACCCTCCCCGTCCCGGGCTCGAACACGCGCGCGGCGGGGGCGGGGGACCCGTCCGTCCCTCGCCCGAGCAAGACGAAGTTGTGGTCGTACCCCCCCGCCCGCGCGAGCTGCACGTCGTCGGCGTCGAGGTGGGCGCCGATGGGGGTCGGCCGGCGGAAGTCGAAGGACGTCCCCGCCACCGGGGCGATCTCCCCCGTGGGGATCAGGGTCTCGTCCACCGGGGTGAAGCCCTCCGCGTGGAGCTGCAGTTTGTGCCCCAGGATGTCGCGGCCGGGGTCGCCGGTCAGGTTGAAATAGGTGTGCTGGGTCAGGTTGACGGGGGTGGGTCGGTCGGCGGTGGCGTGGTAGTCCACCACCAGCGCGTTGTCCCCGGTCAGCAGGTACCTGACCCCGGCCCGGAGGGTGCCCGGGTACCCCTCCTCGCCGTCGGGGCTGGTGTAGCGGAGCGCCACCCCCACCCCCTCCGGCCCCTCCACCGGCTCGGCGCTCCAGAGCACCTTGTGGAACCCGCGCCGCCCCCCGTGCAGGTGGTTGGGGCCGTGGTTGGTCTCCAGGACGTACTCCGTCCCGTCTAGCGAGAACCGGCCGCGCCGGATGCGGTTGGCGTACCGGCCGACCAGCGCCCCCAGGTACACCTCGTCGGCCACGTACCCCGGGAGGTCGTCGTAGCCGAGCACCACGTCCCCCGGCTGCCCCTCCCGGTCGGGGACGCGCACCGACACGATCGCCCCGCCGAATCCGGTCACCCGCACCTCCATCCCCCCGGCGTTGCGGAGCGTGAACGCCTCCACGAGCTCTCCCGTGGCGAGCCGTCCGAAGGGTGCCCTCTCGACGTCCGGCGGCCGCCCGGTCACCTGCACTCGCCGGAGGGGCGCGGGATGAGCCGGCCCGCGGGAACGGGGGTGCCGAAGCTGGGAGAGCCGTCGGGGTTCCAGTCGAACTCCTGCATGCGGATCACCCGGTCCCACCCCGGATTGGCGTCGACCTTCGCATGGTACACGATCCAGCTCTCCGTTCCGTCGGGGGAGGTGGTGTAGCTGGCGTGTCCCACCCCGGGCACCTCGCCGGTGGGCAGGAAGACCGGACCGCTCTTGATCCAGCTCTCCGGGTTCATGGGGTCGGCGTCCGGGCTCCGCAGCCGGAGCTGCCCCAGCCGGTAGTCCTTGAGCCAGGACTCGTTGGTCGAGTAGAGGATGAAGCGCTGCCCGTTGCGCTCCAGGAAGGTGGGCCCCTCCTGCAGGCTGAGCTCCGTCCCGCGCTCCCAGCTCTCGGTGGGGGAGCTGAGCTTCACCCGGTTGTTGCTGATGGTCCAGGGGTTGGACATCCGGGCGATGTATAGGTGCTGCGGGGTGCGGTCGGTGACGGCGTCCCGCTCCCACCCCGACCAGACGGCGTACAGCTGGCCGTTGATCCGGAAGACGTTCACGTCGATGGCCCACCGGTTCCCGGCGCCCGTCGCCACCTCGTCGCCGGTGTAGAGCATCCCCCGGTCCACGTACTGCCCCTGCGGGTCGTCCCCCACCGACTGGAGCACCCCGCTCCGCTGGTGGATGAAGGGAGGGCCGGCCCGCCCCGCCGCGTAGTAGATGTACCAGCGCCCGTCGATGAAGTGGAGCTCCGGGGCCCAGACGTGGTCCCGGTTCCACCCGGTGTCCGGCGCCGCCCAGACGCGCACCGGGTTGCTGTGCACCTCGGTGAGGTTGGCCGACCGGGAGACGTAGATCTCCCGGCCGCGCGACTGGATCAGGTAATAGAACCCCGCCTGACGCACCACCCAGGGGTCGGCACCGGGGGCGATCGGGTTTCGGAAGGTGCACTGCGGGCCGGGATCGACCGGGCCCGGCCCCCCCCCGGACGAGTCGGAGCAGGCCACGGCCAGCGGCAGCGACGCCGCTCCGAGCGCTCGTGCCAGACGATTCATCTCTCCCCGGACGGTGCGGCCCCTTGCGGGGCGTCCTCGATCGAAGCGACACCGGGCGGGCACGGGAAGCCCGCGCCCGCCCGGTACTGCATCATCCCTACCACCCCGGGTTCTGCTGGACGTTGGGGTTCAGGTTGGTCTCCGTGGAGGGGATCGGGAGCAGCGCCCGGTGCGGCTCGAAGACGCTGAAGTCCGGGTCGTGCGTGCGCAACTGCGCGATCCGCGCCGGGTCGGTGAGCCACCCCTGCCGTTTCAGGTACAGGAAGCGCTCGTTCTCCAGCCCCAGCTCCGCCAGGATCTCGCGGGCGATCCGGTCCCGCATCTGCGCCTGGTTGAGCCCGGCGGGGAGCGGGGCCAGGCCGGCGCGGGCCCGCACTCGGTTCACCGGGGCGTACGCCGCGGAGGTATTCCCGGACTCGTTCAGCGCCTCCGCCTGGTTCAGCAGGATACCCCCCAGCCGCATCACCTTGACATTGATGGGGTTGTCCCAGTCCTGGTCCGTCTTGTAATGCTCCCCGTACTTCTTCCAGAACCGGTCGCCCAGCCGGTTCGCGTAGCGGGCCGCGAACGGCGTGCCGTACACGTCCATCCCGCCGGGGCGGTTGTAGAAGAGGGTGGCGTCCAGCCGGGGATCGGGCTGCCCGGTGGTCGTCTTCTCCTGGTTGAGCTGGTCGAAGTACCACTGCGTCGGCTCGGAGTCGCAGAAGCCCACTCCGCAGGGCCCAATCATCTTGATGATGTTCTGCCCCCGACTCCCCGCCGCCAGCACCTCGGGGCCGCCGAACTGCACCTCGAAGATGGACTCGGCGTTGTTGTCGTTGCTGACGATGAAGTTGTCTCCGTAGTTGGGGAGGAGCGAGTACCCGCCCACCACCTCCGAGAACAGCTGCGCCGCCTGCGCCCACTCCCGCTGCTGCAGGTGCGCCCTCCCCAGCAGCGCGGTGGCCGCCCCGCGGGTCGCCCGCCCCACGTCGGCCCCCGAGTAGGAGGGGGGGAGCGCCGTGCGTGCCTCGTTCAGGTCCCTCTCGATCTGCGTCCACACCTGGTCGGGCGTCGCCTGGTTGGGGCGGTCGGTGGGCGCGGGCGGCTGCAGCACCAGCGGGACGTTGCCGTACAGGCTTACCAGGTTGAAGTACATCAGCGCCCGGATGAACTTGGCCTCGGCCACGATGCGATCCCGCATGGCCGTGTTCATCTGGATGTTGGGGACGTTGGCGATCACCTGGTTGGCCCGGAAGATCGTCTGGTAGTGGTGCTGCCAGATCTCCCGGTTGACTTCGAAGTCGTAGCTCCCCAGCACCGACTTGGTGAAGTTCGCCAGGTCGCCCCAGGGGCTCCGGCTGAAGCCGATGTCGGAGCGGGTGTCGTAGGCGAACTGCAGCCAGCGGCCGTAGGTGCCGTTCTCCTGCAGGCCGCGGTACGCCGCGTTGACTCCCTGGACGGCGTCCTGTTCGGTCTGCCAGAACGTTTCCGCCGTGCGCTGGTTGGGGTCGGTGAGGTCCAGATCCGCACACCCCGCCAGGAGTGCTCCGAGGAGCAGCGGCGGGAGAATCCTGTTTCGTTTCTTCATGGCTCGGGTGCTCGCCGCGTTGAGGGTGGAGCGCTCACAGGTTCAGGTCGATCCCCAGGGTGAACGTACGGGGATTCGGGTAGATCCGCCCATCGTCGATCCCGCGGCTCAGCGGGGAGTCGAAGCCCCGGATCTCCGGGTCCCAGTTGGAGAAGCCGGTGAACGTGTGCAGGTTCTGGATGTTCAGGTAGATGCGCGAACCCTCGGCGGCCACTCCCAGGCGGCGCGTCAGGCTCCCCGGGAGGACATAGCCCAGCACCAGGTTCTGGATGCGCAGGTACGACCCGTCCTCGATCCAGCGGTCGGTGTTGGGCCGGGCATTCCCCTCGGCGCCCTGGGTGCCGAACACCGGACGGGGGTCCCTCCCGTCGGGGTTCTGCGGGCTCCAGGGGTCCAGGTCGGCGCGGAAGGCGGAGTTCTCGTCCAGGCGGTCGGTCCAGAACCGGGCCACGTTGAACACCTCCGCCCCGCGCGAGCCGCGCAGCGCGATCCCGAAGTTGAAACTCCGGAAGGTGGCGTCCAGGTTGAGGCCGCCCTCCAGGTCAGGGATGGGGCTCCCCACCACCTGGCGGTCGTCCTGGTTGATCAGCCCGTCGTCGTTGAGGTCCACGTAGCGGACGTCGCCCGGCTTGGCGTTGGGCTGGATCAGCTGGCCCTTGCTGTTGCGGTGGGCCTGGACCTCCGCCTCGCTCCGGAAGATCCCAGCCGTCTTGATCACGAAGAACTCGCCGATCGAGCCCCCGACGGTGGTCCGGGATATGTTCTCGAAGCCCGCGAAGATCGGCTGGCCGCCGTTGCCGAGCGCCACCACCTCGTTGTCGATGGTGGTCAGGTTGGCGCCCCAGTTCAGGTCCAGGTCACCCAGGCTGTGGCGGAACCGCGCGCCCAGCTCGAAGCCGCTGTTGCGGATGGTTCCCGCGTTCACCGTCGGCGCACCCACGGCCCCCAGGCTCCAGGGGATGGGGGCGCTCACCAGGAGCCCGTCCGACTCGGAGACGTAGTAGTCGGCGGTCAGCTCCAGGCGGTTGTCCAGCAGGTTGAAGTCCAGCCCCACGTTGGTCTGGGTCTGGTCCTGCCAGCGGATGTTCGGGTTGGCCAGGCTCAGCTGGGTGGAGCCGGAGGCGATGGTGTTGCCGAACAGGTAGCTCTGGTTGGCCACGATCGCGGCGGCGTACTGGAAGTCGCCGATATCCTGGTTCCCCAGCGACCCGTAGCTGGCGCGCAGCTTCAGGTAGTCCAGCCCGCGACCCAGCCCCGGGATGGAGCTGAAGAAGGGCTCCTCGCTGATCACCCACCCCACCGATCCCGAGGCGAAGTTGGCCCACCGGTTCCCCGGGCCGAAGCGGGACGAGCCGTCGCGGCGGAAGGTGCCGGTGAGCAGATAGCGGTCGGCGAAGGAGTAGTTGGCGCGCACCAGGTAGCCGCGCAGCGCGCTCGGGATCTCGAAGCCGCGGTTGGCGAAGTTGGAGGTGCCCGCGTCGATCTCGGTGATGTCCTCGTCCGCGAAGCCGCGCCGGTACGCCTCCAGGCGCTCGAAGCGGTTGGTCTGCTCGGTGACACCCGCGACCGCGTTGAGGGCGTGGTCGCCGAAGGCGTTGTCGAAGGTGAGCAGGTGCTCCATCAGCAGCGAGAGGGTGTTGTCCCGACGGTCCAGCCCCTCGTTGAAGGTGGGGACCGTGTTCTGCCGGATCTGCCGCTGGCGGATGAACTGTCGCCAGTTGAGGTCCTGGTAGTCCACGCCCAGGTTGACGCGGTACTTCAGGTAGTCGGTGAACCCGAACTCCCCGTACAGGCTCCCCAGCACCCGGTTGGAGATGTCGGTGTTGTCCTCCCGCTCGAAGGCGCCCACCGGGTTGGTGCCGAAGGTGGCAGTGAAATCACGGTCGCTCCCCGAGCCGTAGCCGTAGCCGCTGGCGTTGTTGGGGTCGCGCACCGGGATCCCGGGCTGCAGGCGGGCCACGTCGATCAGTGGGAAGCCCACCACGTTCTGCCGCTCGAAGCGGGAGATGGAGGCGTTCTGTCCCACCCGCAGCCGGCCGCGCCGGGCCTCCGAGTTCACCCGGAAGCTGTAGCGCTCGAACCCGGTGTTGATGATGGTGCCCGTCTGGTCGAAGCGCCCGACCCCGATCAGGTAGCTGGCGTTCTCGCTCCCCCCCGACACCGTCACATTGTGGTCCTGGATGGCGCCCTGCTGGAACACGGCGTCCTGCCAGTCCGTGTTGCTGGTGAAGCGGAAGGAGTTGTCCACCGAGAGCCCCGCGTTCTGGCGCGCCATGCGGGCGATCTCCAGCCACCGGTCCCCATCCATGAACTCGATCCGCCGGGGGACGTCCTGGAAGCCGTAGTAGGAGTTGACCGTCACCCGCGGCGCGCCGGCCCGCCCGCGCCGGGTGTTGATCACGATCACCCCGTTGGCCGACTGCGCGCCGTACTGTGCCGCGGCCGAGGCGTCCTTGAGCACCTGGACGGACTCGATGTCCTCGGGGTTGAGGTTGGGGTTCTGCCGGGTGTACATCCCGTCCACCACGTAGAGCGGGGCCGCGGCGCTCAGGAAGTTCTGGCCGCGGATCACCACCTGCGACTCGCGCCCCGGCTCGCCGGAGGAGACGATGTTCACGCCGGCAACCCGGCCACGGAGCGCCTCCTCCACGGTGGCCACCTGCTGGTTCTCGAGCTGCTCGGCGCTGACGCTGGTCACCGCGTCGGAGACGGTGCGGCGGTCCTGGGTGGTGTACCCCACCACCACCAGCGACTCCAGCCCGATGGCCTGCTGCTCCAGCCGGAAGTTGGCGGTCGCGGTCTGCCCGGCCACCACCGTCACGGCCTGGGTCTGCGCGCCGAAGCCCAGCGCGGTCGCCCGCACCTGGTGGCTTCCTGGCGCGACTCCGGGGATGGTGTAGCTGCCGTCGGCGCCGGTGACGGCCCGACGGCCGGTGCCCACCACCTCCACCGTGGCACCGGCAACGGGCCGGTCGGCCGCGCCGGTCACCGTCCCGGCGACCTGCCCCGTCCCCTGCGCGAGCAGCGGGGAGGATCCGGGGCCGGACAGCGCGCCGGCCAGAAGGAGCGCGAACGCGAGGAGCAGTCGAGCCAGGGGTCTGGCTGTGGGTAGAACAGGGGTTCTCATGTCATTCCCCTCTGCGGGAAACAGGTGAAGGTCCGGTGAGCGGGGTGGAGCACCGGGCCGGGGTCGGCGGTCGGATGCCGGGATCCGCAGAGTCCCGGGGGCGAGCGGCTGTGAAGCGTGGCGGTCATCCCTGTCGGGCTCATCGGGCTGCCGGGCTCAGGGTGTGCCCGGCCTCGTCGGAGGCGGCGGGGAGCGGGGCGGTGGAGTCGCGCACCACCAGCTCGGCATCCAGATAGACCTTCTGGGGCGGCAGCGCCTCCCTCGATTCGATGTGCCGGATCAGCATCTGCGCGGCGAGTCGCCCCATCTCGAACTTGGGCATGCGGACGCTGGTGAGGCGGAACGGGAGGTAGTCGAGGAGCTGGATATCATCGAACCCCACCACCGACACGTCCTCGGGGACGCGGATCCCCAGCTCCGCCAGTGCCCGGCACAGTCCCAGCGCCACCAGGTCGTTGTAGCAGGTCACCGCCGTCGGCCGCTCCGCGGAGGATGGTCCGCCGAAGTACTCAAGCCCCGCACGGTAGCCGTCCTCCAGGTGCGCGCCCGCCCGTACGATGTCCTGGTCGGTGAAGATCACGTGCGAGCCGCTGCAGGCGCGCCGCACCCCGTCGATCCGCTCCTGGCTGTGCCAGGAGTACTCCGGGCCGGCGAAGTGGACGATGCGGGTGTGGCCCTGCTCGATGAGGAACTCCACCGCCCGCCGGGAGGCCTCCTCGTTGTCCACGTCGATCAGGCTGGCCGGGACCCCCCGCAGCTCCTCCAGGAGGAGGAAGGGGAAGTTGCGGCGCTTCAGCTCGAAGAGGTGGGAGAGGTCCGCGTCGGCGTCCAGCACCGGCGTCAGGATCAGCCCGTCCACCTCCTTGCGCTGCAGGAGCTCCACGGCGCGCCGCTCCGACTCGTACTCCCCCTCGGAGCTGGTCACCAGGAGCGTGTATCCGCTCTCCTGCGCGGCCGCGCGCGCCCCGGTGACCACCTCCCCGTAGTAGGGGTTGTCGATCTCCTTGATGACCAGGCCGATGCTCCTCCCCTTCTGCCCCCCGCCGCGGCCCGGGGCGCCGCTCGGCCGGTAGTTCAGGTGTTCCATCACGGCCACGACGCGGTCGCGGGTCGACTCCCGGACCGTGCCGGTGTCGTTGAGGACCGCCGACACCGTGGCCTTGGAGACCCCCGCCAGCCGGGCGACGTCGTTGATGGTGGGCCGCTTGTAGTTCATGCGTGAGCCGCCGTCACGACGGGAGGCCCAGGCGGGCCGGGCGCGATCCCGCGGATTGGGTACGGTGAAGCGCAAAGTGACGAGTGGAGAAGCCGGTTCGATCCCGGGCGAACCTTTTCGAACCAGCCTGAACCGGTTCGGGATGGTTTCAGCCTACGCATTCGCTGGTGGGCTGTCAAGCGTTTCGTACAAGCCGGGTACAAAACGCTTGACACCACCCCGGGACGCCTGTACTCTCAGATTTGCTGAACCGGTTCGAACTGGTTCAGAAACCCCTGAAACACCCGGCGGAGCGCACCGCTGTCTCGCCTGGCACCTCCAACCTGACGGGAGCATGTCCCTTCTTCAGCGAATCCGGAGCGCGGTCCCCGCGGGGGTGATCCCCGCCCTGGCGATCCTCGGCCTGGCGGCGTGCCGCAAGGACGATGGGAAGTTCACGGTGGGCTTCTCGCAGATGGGGCACGACAATCCGTGGCGGATGGCGCAGACGGCGAGCCTGCGCGAGGAAGCGGCGAAGCGCGGCTACGAGCTGGTGGTCACCGACGCCCAGGACCAGACCGCCAAGCAGGTGGCCGACGTGGAGGACCTGATCGCCCGGCGCGTGGACGTCATCCTCCTGGCGCCGCGCGAATTCGAGGGGCTGGCGCCGGCGCTGCAGGCCGCCAGGGACGCCAACATCCCCGTGATCCTGGTGGACCGCGAGGCGGAGGGCACCCCGGGCGAGGACTTCGTCACCTTCCTGGGCTCCAACTTCGTGGAGCAGGGCCGCCGGGCCGCCGAGTGGCTGGTCAAGGAGACGGGCGGCAAGGCGGGGATCGTGGAGCTCACCGGCACCCCCGGCTCCTCGGTGGCGGCCGACCGCGCCAAGGGCTTCCGCGAGGTGATCGCGAAGCACCCGGGGATGCGGATCCTGGCCTCGCAGACGGGCGAGTTCTCGCGCGCCACGGGGCAACGGGTGATGCAGAACGTGGCGCAGTCGCTGGGGAAGCAGATCACCGCCGTGTACGCGCACAACGACGAGATGGCGCTGGGCACCATCCAGGCGCTGCGCGCCTCGGGGCTGCAGCCGGGGCGCGACGTGAAGATCGTGTCGATCGACGGCCAGCGGGCCGCGCTCGAGGCCATCCAGCGTGGCGAGCTCGGCGCCACGG
>DATAAL010000606.1:0-2555 GCA_036260145.1 Longimicrobiaceae bacterium
ACACGGTTGTAGTCGTCGTCCAGCACCCCCGCCCAGAACCCGAGGTCGTCCGGAACGGTGCGCGCCCCCGTGATACCGATGATCACGGCGTCGCGAGGGATCGGGAGCTCTTCCAGTCTGCGCTCCACGCGCTCGCCCGCCTCCCGGTCCACGACCCCGATCACGATGCGATTCCGCACCATGTTGATCCCCTCGGTCGTCCGCCCGGGCAGGTCCGAGATCCGCAGGTGATCGAAGTACCACTCCTGGAGCTGCTTCCATCGGTAGCGGGCCTTCTTCGCGACCAGGATCTCGCCCCGGCAGCTGGGTTGCCTGCCGGCGTAGAATTCGCGGGCTGCCGTGACCTTTCTCGCATCCGCGTCGGTGAGGAGCACGACCCGCGTGCACGGCTCTTCGGGCTTGAAATAGGTCCCGGCGAACCCGGGAATCGCCTCGCTCTCCTCGGCGTACGATCCCACGCCGCCCACGACCCCTGCCTCCAGGGAACGGAAAGTCTCCCCCTCCAGCAACTCGCTCGTGCGGCTGGGGGGAGCCGGCGAACACGCGCGGGCGAGGAAGACGATGCAAGCCATGCAGGGCCGCCACATACCCGGTAACCTAGACAAGGTCGACCCTCCCGCAAGCTGAAGACATCCCGATGCAATGGACGCGTGCCCCGCCGGGGGCACGCGTCGCACGAGCGGTCATTCCCTGCCGGATCAGCGGATGACGTCGAAGTCGACGTAGTTGTCGTTGCGCAGGCCGAAATCGTTCCGGAGGTTCGCGAGCGGAGCGTAGTAGCCCCGGTTGGGATCTCCTGCACTGTGCAGCCCCACCAGCATCGCCGTTCCGTCCGAGCCGTACTTGAACACGGGAGCGCCGCTGTCCCCGGATCTGGAGAGGCTCCACTCCACCTCCGTCTGGCACCGGAAGACGATGTACCCGTCCCGCAGCTTGTCGATGCACTTCCTGAGCACCTGCCCGGTCCGCCACCCCGTGGCGGCGCCAATCTTCGTCACGGTCTGGTACTGTTCCGCGACGCCTTCCCACGCGATGCGGATTCCGAAGTACGTGCTGGGATTGAGCGCGAACTGTGCCGACCCGTGGTCGTAGCCGTCGGAGTACGGCGGGTTGGCCGGCCGGACGAGGTAACCGAAGCCGTGGCTCGGCCCTTGGGCACGGATCAGGGCCGCGTCGCTCCGCCTGCACTTGAGCGTTGCGCTGCACTGGGAAGTCGCAGTCCCCCCATCGATCCTGACCGTGAAGGGATGGGTGTGCCACCGGGTGTCGTACGCTTCCCGCCCAATGACGGCGTCATTTGCTGCGTCGGACTTCGGCTGGTAGAACCGGACGTCGGCCACCTGGGCGTACGCGCCCGTCTGGTGGGAGGTGACCACGTGGTAGTAGGCGCAGGCGCCTCCCCCCAGGGTGGATGGGGGACAGTACCATACCTGGAACCCCAGCGTCCCCGGGGCAGGGAACGCATTTGCCGGCACGTTCGTCACGAGGGTGCCGCCGAGAATCGGGCGGACCACTCCCCGCAGGTCGTTGTTCGCTGCGAACATCTCGAAATAGCCCGGCGAGCACCATGCATCCCCGGCCACGCACGGATCCGGTTCGCAGGAGGATGGATCGATCCGGCATGGGTCCGTCGTCTGCCCGGTTTCGCTCTCGCAGGCGCTCGGATCGGTCGCGCACGGGTCCGGATTGCAGTTGGGATCGCCGAACTCGCAGGGGGGCGTGGGCTCACTGATGTACTGCAGCCCCATCTCGAAGTCCACGGCCTCCCGGGGAACCCCGCGGCGCGAGAGGATCAACTCCACCGTGCGGCGCGCCTCGTCCGCACGAGCGCGGTCGATGCCGATCACCAGCCGGTTCACCTGCTCGTCCAGATCGGTGAACTGTACTCCCGGCGTGGCGAATACCTCCGCCTCGATCCGGCTCCGGTACCGATGGAGTGCGGCGAAGGTGAACTGCGCCTCCCTGACGATGATCTCAGGGCGGGCTGCCTCCCGCTTCCACCCTCCTCGCTGGCTCGCGTGATAGGGTCCCAGAATGGCCCTGGCCAGCCCGACCGCGCTCGCATCGCGCGGGTTCTTCATGTAGAGGATCATGTTCCCCTGCTCGTCGAACGAGAACCCCCCGAAGCCGGGGACCTGCCGCGCGACCCGAAGGGACTGCTCCTCGCCCGGATGCCACGTATCGTACTCGGGAAGCTGGTCCTCGTTCGATGCAGCCGCGGAGGAGCGGCTCTCCACCTGGGGCGCGGTCACGCGCGAGTCGTCGGCGCAGGCGGCGAGGGTCACCAGCAGCACCGCACCACCGATGAAACGGGAAATGGATCTGTGCATCGTCTGCTCGTGGGTGGGAGTACAGGGACAACGACGGGAATGCGGGGAGAGCTACCCCCAGGGGCCGAGCGGATTGGGAAAGGCACCTCCGGTCACGGGTGAGCCACGACAGGGGAAGCGGAGGACGCTCGCCCTCCTTCCGCCTGGCGGCGAGCCGCAAAGGTCTCGTCTGTCGAGCGCCGGTCTACGGTTGCACGGAGGCTACTCCCGGCCGCATGCGGTTTC
>DATAAL010000607.1:0-25124 GCA_036260145.1 Longimicrobiaceae bacterium
GCGCCCTCCGGTTCCGGGCCGATCCTGGCCCCCTACCGCCTCACCGGATCAGAGGCAGGTGGTGGTGCCCCGAGGCAGACACTCGTTCTGCGGGACGGGGAAGAAGCTCGGCGAGGTCGCGTTCGCCCGGGTCACCGAGATGCTGTTGGCCTGCAGCGTGGACAGCCGCCCGAACCGCCGGGCGTCGATCCAGCGGTGCCCGCCCTCGAACATCAGCGAGTAGCGGCGCTCCTTCAGCAGCGCGGTAAGGTAGTCCGCGTCACTGGCCGGCTGCGCGATCAGGGCCAGCCCGCCGGAGTTGACGCGAATGAAGTTGAGGTCCGCCATCGCCCCCGGCCTGTCGCCCGTGAACCAGCGGGCCTCGGAGCGGAGCAGGATCAGCTCCTCGTTCCGGATGATGGGGATGGGGGAGGCCTGCGACCCGCCGCCGTAGAACGGGCGGCTGCCGTAGATCGCGAAGCGCAGCTCGCTCGTCACGCCGGACACCGAGGTGGCGGTGGCGACCGAGTCGATCTTGACCACGTACCGGGCGTCGCGCTGCCCGTTGAGGCGCCGCTCCGCGTCCGTGCGGAGGCTCCGCTCCGCCACCGTCTTCCCGCTCGGGTCGAAGAGGTTGTTGGGGGTATCGCCCGAGCCGGCGCTGTACGTCTGGTACGCTCCGATGTTCAGGAGCGTGCGGTCGGAGACGGGGTCCGACACGCTCCCCGCCGTGGTGATGAACGACTGGCTGAGCGCCGTGAGCACGTTCGCGTAGCGCGCGGGGGTGCCGGCCACCGCCGCCCGCCCGGAGTACGCCGGACGGATGAGCGGAGACGCCAGGTACGCCTCCACCCGCGCCTTCAGGGCGCGGTTGAACTGCGCGAACCTGGCCGGCGTGTTGAACCCGAACTGCGTGAACCCGCTCGGCATCGGGAAGGAGAAGGAGCTCCCCCCCGCCTGCAGGTGGGTGTACGCCGAGTCGAGCACCGCGGCCACGTACTCCATCGCCTGCTTGCGCTGCGCGAACGGAGGCGGCTCCCGCAGCTCGGTGATCGCGGTGTTGGTGAAGATGGGGATACTGTCCCGCATCGCCAGGATCTGGAGGTACTCCAGCCCCTTGAACGTCTTCGCGAACCCGCGCAGCGCCTCCTCGTCCGCCTGGGGCATGTCCACCTTGTCCAGCGCCGCGACCAGGAGGTTCGCGTTGCGGATGTTGCGGTACGGGCCCACCCAGTAGCTGTTCCCGGTGAAGTTGGCCCGGTTCGGGTTCCCCTGGGCGATGTTGGTCACGTACCGCGGCTCGTTGCGGTCCAGGTAGTAGCCCTCCCGGCCGGTGATGGCCGTCATCACCACGTAGCCCTGGGAGCCGTTCACCGCGTCCCGCGACTGCTGCATGATCCCCGTGGCCGCCTGCCGGATCAGCTCCGGCGTGGGGTTGTTGAGCAGGTCGCCCAGCGGTGGGTTCGTATAGTCCGGGACCGTGAGGTCCGTGTCGCACGCCCCCAGGAGCAGACCTCCCAGCAGGAGCGGCAGGCAGGTACGTCTATGGGTAAACAAGGGTCGTCTCCGGTTGGCGATCATCAGAAGCCCACCTGCAGCCCGAGCCAGAAGCTCCGGCTGGGCGGGAAGGGCGTTACGTCCTGGTTCCGGCCGACCGGTCGGTTGCCGAAGTTGCTCACCTCGGGGTCCAGCCCGGTGTATTCGGTCCAGGTGATCAGGTTCCGCCCGCTGAGCGTGAGCCGCATGTTGCGGACGCGGTCCCCGCCCAGACGCCCAAACAGGGAGCTCGGGAGATCGTAGGCCACCGAGAGCTCGCGCAGCTTCACGTACGAAGCGTCCTCGATGTACACTGACTCACCCGCGTGGAACTGCTCCAGGCGCTCCAGCGCCGAGCAGGTATCCGCGGTGTTGCAGCCGGTGAAGTCCTCGGTGTTGAAGATCTCGTCGTAGTAGTTGCGGGTCAGGTTGGCGATCAGCCCGCCCTTCTGCCAGTCGAGGAGCGAGGAGAGGATGAACCCGCCGAAGGTGAAGTCGTTGGAGAAGCCCATCCGGAAGTCCGGGTCGGCGTCGCCGAAGATCTGCTCCTGCCGGGTCCCGTCCCCCAGCAGGTGGAAGCCCCACATGGCCGTGGGCGACTCGCCCACCTGCACGCGGTACCCGCCGAAGTCGTTCCCGAAGTGGTTCCCCGGGTTGTACGAGGTCAGCCCCGCCAGGTCCTTCACCTCCGAGCGGTTCCGGGCGAAGGTGGTCCGGGTGATCCAGTTGAAGCGGTCGGTGCGCAGCGGGGTGGCCTCCAGCATCATCTCGATGCCGTTGTTCTCCAGCTCGCCGCCGTTGAAGGTGTAGGCGCCGAAGCCCGACGAGGGCGCCAGCGGCGGGGAGATGATGAAGTCCCGGACCTGCTTGTTGTACGCGGTGAACTCGAAGCGCGCGTTGCCGTTGAGGAACACCGCGTCGAACCCGCCCTCCAGCTCCCGCGTCCGCTCCGGGCGCAGGTCGGGGTCGCCCACCGGACCGTTGACGCGGGTGCCGACGACGCCCTCCAGGTTGGTCCCGCCCAGGGCGGGGGTGAACGACTGGCCGTAGGTCGGGAGGTTGCCGCTCTCCCCGTAGGCCACACGCAGCTTCAGGTCGTTGAGCCAGCTCATGGGCTCATCGAAGCGGAACGAGGCCGCGGCCTTGGGGAAGAGGTAGTACTTGTCCGGGTCCGCGTTGAGGCTGGAGCGGTCCGCGCGGACGCTCCCCGTCAGGTTGAGCCGGTCGTTCAGCAGGAGCAGCTCCTCCTGGAAGTACAGCCCCAGGTCGCGCGAGCGCTGGCGGAAGCCCTCGGACGTGACGTTCGCCGCCTGCGAGGGGATCCGGATCCCGCTGGCGATGTTCCGCCCCACCGTCCGATCCACCTCCAGGTCGCGGTCCTCGTACTGCGCCCCCGCCGAGGTGGTGGCGGTGAAGGAGCCCGGGGTCCAGGAGTGGACCAGGTTGAGCGTGGTGTTCAGGTTCAGGTTGTTGGACACACCCAGCACCGCCGTCCCTGGCAGGCCGTCGTCGTTGGGCTCGAACTGGAGCTCGCGCGGATAGTACAGCTCGTTGCGCTGGTTGAAGTAATCCAGCCCGCCGATCCCCACGAAGCGCAGAGACTGCTGGTCGTTCCTGAACAGGTCGATGGACAGGTTCGCCGCCGAGACGGCCCGCCATACGTCCTCGTCGTTGGTGGAGAGCGCCGCGGTCTGTACCGGGTTGCTCCGCTCGTAGGGGTTCCTGACGAAGGTGCCGTCAGGGTTGCGCGCCCTGAGGTCGAAGAAGCTCGGCGTGAAGGCGAGCACCGCGTAGTAGCTCACGCCGTTGTTGTCGTTCCCCGTCAGGCCGCGCGCGGCCACCGAGTGGACCACGTTGGTGTTGACGCTGAGCTGCACCCGGTCGCTGAAGCTCTGGCTCAGGTTGAGCTGGAGCGACTGCTTGCCGTACCCGGTGTTGTCCGCGATCCCCTCGTGGTCCAGGAGAGAGCCGGAAACGTAGTAGCGGGTGTTCTGGCTTCCGCCGCTGATGCTGAGCACCGTCTCCGTGCTCGGGGCCCTCCGGCCGAAAACCGCCTCCTCGTTGTCGAAATAGACCCTCTGGGAGCCGTCCGGGTTGAAGTACTGGTCCGCCTCTGCGGCCGTCAGGCCGAAGGCCTCGATCGCCGCGTCACGCGTCCAGGTCCGGGCACCCAGCTTGTTCGCGATCTCGTAGTAGCCCATGCGCTGCTCGAAGTTGAACTGCGCCGGGCCCGCGCGGCCCTTCTTGGTGGTGATGATGATCACCCCGTTGCTGGCCTTGGAGCCGTAGATCGCGGCCGCCGACGCCCCCTTGAGCACCTCGATGCTCTCGATGTCGTTGGGGTTCAGGTCGGCGATGCGGTTCACCAGCTGGTCCTGCGTGGAGAAGTTGATGTTGCGCGAGGCCTGCGACACGGCGTTCTGCCCCGAGGCCACCGCCGAGTTGGACACGATCACCCCGTCCACCACGAAGAGCGGATCGGCGTTCCCGGAGATGGAGGAGACGCCGCGGAGCTGGATCTGCACACCACCCCCGGGAGCGCCGGAGTTCTGGCTGATGTTGGCGCCGGCGATCTTCCCCTGCAGCGCCTTCTCCACCGTCTGCGCGGGGGCGCGCTGCAGCTCCTGCGCGGTGACCACCGCCACCGACTGCGGCAGGTTCTGCCGCGCCACCGCCGTGGCCTGCCCGGTGACCACCAGCCCCTCGAGGTTCAGGATGTCCTGCTGGAGCTGCACGTTGACCGTGCTCTGCGACGCCGGCACGGCCACCGTGCGGCTCGTGTACCCCAGCAGACCCACCGTCAGGCTCGCGTCCCCCCCGGGGAGGGAGAGCGAGAACCTCCCCTGGGCATCCGTGACCGTCCCGCGCCTCGTCCCGCTGATGGTGACCGCCGCCCCCGCGAGCGGGGCCTGGTTGGCACCGGTCACGACGCCCGTGACCTGCCGCTGCTGGGCCTCGGCGGGGCGCGCCCCGCCGAGCAGCGACAGGCACGAGAGCAGCAGCAACATTCGTTTCAGCATACTTCCTCCGCACAGGTGAACAGGTGTGAGCAGACCGACGTGGATGCGTGCCTCGGGAGCCTCCTTCCGGGGTTGGACCGGCTCGCGGCCGGAGCGGGCCTGCATCGGGTTCGTCTCCGCTATACCGAACAGTCGTTCGATCGAGTCGAGGGAAAGGAGGGGTGGGGGTCGGGCGTGCGGCCTTGTCCGAAGCCGGAACGTCGCCGAAACGTGAGTAGATGATGATATTGCACCGCGCCCATGACCGGCGCAAGGGAGATCGCCCCCGGCTCCGCCCGTGGTGCAGGGATGCCGGCGCCCACGCGCCGGTGCACGTGAAAGAGGCGCCGCGCGGCTCTCCGTGCGGCGCCTCCCGGCATCCCGCCCCGGCTACGCTACGCCTGGCAGGTGGGCTGTCCCCGGGCGAGGCACTCGGCCTCCGGGATCGGGAACCGCGGGTGCACGGTGTGGCCAGGGAGCCTGGGAAGCTGGTCCAGCCGACCGAAGCGCCGGTGGTCGATCCAGCGGTGACCGCCCTCGAAGAGGAGCGAATAGAAACGTTCCTTCAGCAGCGCCGTGACGAAGGCGTCGTCGTTCGCGGGCTGCGCGATCGGCGCCAGCCCCCCCGAGCGCTGCCGGATCAGGTTGAGGTCCGCAGTGGCACCCACCCTGTCCCCCGTGAACCAGCGGGCCTCCGCGCGCAGCAGGATCAGCTCCTCGTTGCGGATGATGGGGACGGGCGAGGTGTTGCTCGGGTACAGAATGAAGCGGAGATCCGAGGTGACCCCCAGTTGGGTGCGCGACTCGCCCTGGACCACCTTGCCCAGGACCCGCTGGTCGAGCGCCCCACCCGGCTGCCGCTCCGCGCCCGCCATGATCGATGGATGGGCGAAGATGGTCACCGCCACCAGCCCGTTGGGCGTCTCCCCCGACCCCGTCCCGAAGCTGTGGTACGCGCCCAGGGTGAGCGATCCCGAGGGGTTGAGGAAGGAGCCCTGCAGGTCGGTGAGCGCCTGCGGGTAGTTGCGCAGGTACACGTCCACCCGGGCCTTCAGCGCCCGGTTGAACTGCCGGAAGGTAGCGGGGGTGTTGAACGCCGCGAAGCCCGCGCTGAGCGGGAAGGGGAAGGCGCCCCCGCCGGCGTTCAGGTGCGCCTGCGCCTCGTCCAGCAGCCGGACGATGTGGTTGAACACCTCCGCCCTCCCCACCAGCGCGCCCGGGCCCTCGCTGAGCGGGCGGCTGGCGTCGACCACGGCGCCGTTGGCGTCGCGGGTGTTGATCACCAGGAGGTAGTCCAGCGCCATCATGGTCTTGGCGAAGCCGCGGATCGCCTCCTTCTCCGCGTTGGAGAACCCGGACACCCGGTCGGTGCCCTGGAGGACCAGGTTGGCGTTGCGGATGTTCCGGTACCGCAGCGCCCACAGGTTCCCTCCGAACGCCCCGCTGGGGCTCAGCGGGTTGATCAGCATCTCCGTTACGAAGCGCGGCTCGGAGCCGTCCAGGTTGTACGACTCGCGCCCCAGAATCCCCAGGAGCGAGACGTAGCCGTTGGACTCCGAGATGTTCGCGCGCGCTCCGATCAGGAGCCCGGTCGCCGCCGTCTGGACCGCGGTCCGGGTGGGGTTGTTCTGGAGGTCCTCCAGGCTGGGATTGTTGTAGTCGGGGACCACCAGCTCATCGCAACCGGCCAGGAGCAGCGCTGCGGCCAGGAGCAGCGGGAGCACGCCCCGGCCCACCGCTCGTCCGCCGTTCGGTTGAGTGTGCATCGGCGTCTCCATGGCTAGAACCCGAGGTTAACGGAGAGCCAGAAGCTCCGGCTCGGCGGGAAGGGGGCCACGTCGATGTTGCGGGCGATCTGCTGGTTCCCGAAGTTGCTCACCTCCGGGTCCAGCCCGGTGTACTCGGTCCAGGTGGCGACATTGCGCCCGCTCAGGGTGATCTCCGCGCTCTGCACCGCCACTCCCAGCCGCGACAGCATCTGCACCGGGACCTCGTAGCCGAGCGAGATCTCGCGCACCTTCACGAAGGAAGCATCCTCCACGTACGGCCGCGTCTCCCGTCCGAACCCGGCGATCCGCTGTGCGCCCTCGGTGGCGAAGTCGGGGGTGTTCTGGCCGAAGTCGAAGAGGAGCTTGGTGAGGTTGATGACGCTCCCCCCTTTCTGCCAGTCCACCAGCCCGTACAGGTTGAACCGGCCGAAGGTGAGGTCGTTGGTGAACGACATCTTGAAGTCCGGGTTCGCGTCCCCCACCGGACGGACCACCACCGCCCCGTTCTCCACCACGTTGGCCACGATCTGCGTGGCCGACTTCCCCTCCTCGATCTGGAACGCCCCCAGCGCAGTGCCGAACCCTCCGGTCCGGAAGGAGGGAACGGGGAGCGAGACGATCTCGCTCTCGTTGGAGGCGAAGGTGGCGCGTGTGAACCAGTTGAGGTTGTCGCGGCGGAGCAGGCTGGCGGACAGCGCGGCCTCGATCCCCCGGGTCCGCAGTTCTCCCCCGTTGAAGAACTCGGTCGCGAACCCCGTGGAGGGGGCCACCGTGCGCTGCAGGAGGAGGTTGGTGATGTTCTGCTGGTACGCCGTCAGCTCCAGGCTGGCGTTCCCGCCGAATAGGGTGAGGTCGAACCCGCCCTCGATCTCCCGCGTCCGCTCCGGCTCGATGTTCGGATCGCCGGCCACCGCCACGTCCGGCGGAAGGGGGAGCACCAGCCCGGCCAGCCCGCCGATGTTGTTGCTGGCGCTCAGCGGCGTGAACTTCTGCCCGAACAGGGGGAGATTTCCGCTCTCCCCGTAGGCCAGGCGCGCCTTGAGCTCGTCCATGAACCCACCCAGCCCCGGGAGCCGGTACGACGCCGAGGCCTTGGGGTACAGGAAGTACTGCTCGGTGTCCCCGTTGGCGCTGCTCCGGTCCGCGCGTACCCCGGCGGTGACCAGCAGCTTCTCACCCAGCGTCAGCACCTCCTCCTGGAGGTACAGTCCCAGCGTGCGGACCCGCTGCCGGTCCTCGAACGCCTCGATGCTGGTGGCGGCGTCGATGTTCCGCTGCCCGCCGATCAGGTTGCGGCCGACGTTGCGGACAACGTTCAGGTCCTGGTCGGAGTACTGTACCCCTCCAGACGTGGTGGCCGTGAAGGTGCCGCCCGCGGGAGTGAACACGTGGACCAGGGAGGCGTTCCCGGTGAGGTTCAGGTTGTTGCTGTTGCTCAGCAGCGAGGTACCCGGCTGCCGGTCGTCGTCCTCGAAGTGCAGCTCGGGCGGGAAGAACAGCTCGTTCTCCTGCTGGAAGTAGTCCACCCCGCCGTTGAGCAGGAGGCGCAGGCTCTGCCGGTCGGACTGGGCCAGGTCGGCGCGGACGTTCCCCGCGGTCACGAACCGCCACACGTCCTCGCTGTTGTCCATCAGGGCGATGGTCTGCAGCGGGTTGCTGCGCTCGAACGGGTTCTCGGGGAAGGTCCTGTCCGGCTGCCGGCGCAGGTCGACGAAGTTGGGGGTGAAGGGGAGCACCATGTAGAAGCTGGTGCCCGTGTTGTCGTTGTTGGTGAGCCCCCGCGCCGCCAGCGAGTGCACCAGGTTGGCGTTGACCCCCGCCTCCAGCCGCGACCCCAGCCGCTGGTCCAGGTTCAGCCGGATCGACTGCTTCTCGTACCCGGTGCGGTCGATGATCCCCGCCTCGTCCAGGTACAATCCGGAGACGAAGTAGCGGGTGTTCTCGCTCCCCCCGCGCACGCTCAGCGTGGTCTCGGTGGAGAGGTCGCGGCGGCCGGCGAGCTGCTCCTCCAGGTCGAACTGCTGCCGGGGGGTCCCGTCGGCGTTGAAGAACGAGGCCGCCCCCGCCCCGAACGCCTCTACCGCCTCGTCACGGGTCCACTGCCGCATCCCCAGCTTGTTGGAGAGCTCGTAGTACCCTACCCGCTGGGTGAGGCGTACCTCCGGCGCCCCGGCGCGTCCGCGCTTGGTGGTGACGATGATCACCCCGTTGCTGGCGCGGGAGCCGTAGATGGCGGAAGCCGAGGCACCCTTCAGCACCTCGATGCTCTCGATGTCCTCGGGGTTCAGGTCCGCGATCCGGTTGGCCGGAGCGTCCTGGTTGGAGGCGTTGGAGCCGCTGCTCGCGGCGGTGACGGCGTTGGCGCCCGAGGCGATGGCCACGTTGCTGAGGATCACCCCGTCGACCACCCAGAGCGGCTCGGAGGCGGCGTTGATGGAGGAGACGCCGCGCAGGTCCACCTGCACCCCTCCGCCCGGCGCACCGGAGTTGGTAGAGATGTTGGCGCCCGCGATCTTCCCCTGCAGCGCCTTCTCCACGGTCTGCGCGGGGACCGGGGTCAGCTCCTCGGCGTTCACCGTGGCCACCGCGTTCGCCAGGTTGCGCCGCGCCACGGAGGTGGCCTGCCCGGTGACCACGATCCCCTCCAGGTTGAGCACGTCCTGCGAGAGCTGGACGGTAACGCTGCTCTGCGAGGGAGGCACCGACACCTCGCGGGCGAGGTGCCCGATCCGGCTCACCCCGAGCCGGGCCGTGCCCTCCGGGACGAAGAGCGTGAAGTTTCCCTGCGCGTCGGTGGTCGTTCCCTGGGAGGTACCCGCGATGACTACCCGGGCGTTCTCCAGGGGTACTCCGCTGGTGCTCACCACCCGGCCCGTGATCTGACGCTGCTGCGCGGTGGCCGGATCCGGTCCCGTCAGCAGCAGGAGCAAGGCAGCCCACAAGGTTCGCTTCAGCATACTCCCTCCTGTGAAAGAGCGGACATGACGCATGCGAGCGGATCGGTGGAGGTCACCTCCTCGTGGAAGGGATTAAAAAGCCCGGACGCGCCCCGTGCGGGGGCACGCGGCGCCGGGAGGGGCTTCTGGCGCGGGATCCGGGCGGGGTACCGCTCGGCGCGCTCAGCCGGACAGGAGTTCCGTACGTAGCAGGCATGAAGGATCGTGGAGCGGGTCCTTCATCTCCCACGGAGTGCGTTGAATGTCATATTGGTGCGGGTGCGCTGCACGGGCAAGGAATTTCTTCGGGGAGCAGAGCCGGGAGGAGCGAGCGGGCTCAGCCCGCGGCGGGGATCCGGCGCCCGTCGCTCCCCCGGAACAGGTGCACCGCCCGCGCCGGGATCCGCACCTCCACCGTCTCCTCCACCCGGAGCGGGAGGTCGGGCCGGGTCACCGCGACGACCCGCTCCCCGCCGGGGGCGAAGAGGTGCACCACCTGCTCGCTCCCCATCGGCTCCACCACCCCCACCTCCGCCCGCAGCACCCCGTCCCCCTCCCCCGCCGCCCCGCCGAGCCCGAGGTCGTGCGGGCGCACCCCGAGCACCGCCGCCCCCTCGCTCCCCTCCTCCGCGCGGGGGACCGCCATCTCGAAGTGGCGCCCCCGGAACACGCACCCCGCTCCCTCCCGCCGCAGCGTTCCCTCGAAGAAGTTCATCGCCGGGCTCCCGATGAACTCCCCCACGAAGCGGTTGGCGGGGGCGCGGTACAGCTCCATCGGCGGGGCCACCTGCTGCAGCACCCCGTCGCGCAGCACCGCGACCCGGTCCCCCAGCGTCACCGCCTCCACCTGGTCGTGCGTCACGTACACCATGGTGGCGCCCAGCCGCCGGTGCAGCCGGGAGAGCTCGGCCCGGGTTTCCACCCGCAGCTTGGCGTCCAGGTTGGAGAGGGGCTCGTCGAACAGGAAGGCGCACGGCTCGCGCACCAGCGCCCGCCCCAGCGCCACCCGCTGCCGCTGCCCGCCGGAGAGCTGCGCCGGCCGCCGGTCCAGGAGCTCCGCGAGCCCGAGCGACTCCGCCACGGCGTCCACGCGCCGACGGATCTCCTCCGCCGCCACCTTCCGCATCCGCAGCCCGAACCCCAGGTTCTCCCGCACCGTCATGTGCGGGTACAGGGCGTAGCTCTGGAACACCATCGCCAGGTCGCGCTCCTGGGGCGGGAGGCGGGTCACGTCCCGCCCGCCGATCCATACCGTTCCCCCGGTGGGGGCCTCCAGTCCCGCGATCATCCGCAGCACCGTGGACTTCCCGCTCCCCGAGGGGCCCACCAGCACCAGGAGCTCCCCGTCCGCGACCTCCAGGCTCAGCTCGCGCGCGGCCACGTACCCGTTGGGGTACACCTTGTCGACGTGCTCCAGCCGGATGTCGGCCATCTCCCCTATCCTTTCACGGCTCCGGAGGTGAGCCCCTGCACGATGCGCCGCTGGAACGCCAGCACCACCGCGGCCACCGGCGCCGTGGCCACCAGCGACGCGGCCAGCACCTCGCCCCACGGCACCTGGTACTGCCCCCGGAAGAGGGCGATCGCCACCGGGACGGTGTGCCGCTCCGGCCCCAGGGTGAACGAGAGGGCGAAGAGGAACTCGTTCCAGCAGTAGATGAAGGTCAGGATCGCGGTGGTGGCCAGCCCCGGGACCGCCAGCGGGAGGACGACCCGGGTGAAGGTCTGCCAGCGGGTGGCGCCGTCGATCCGCGCCGCCTCCTCCAGGTCGGGGGGGATCTGCCGGAAGTACCCCACCAGGAGCCACACAGTGAGCGGCATGGCGAAGGTCAGGTAGGGAAGGACCAGCCCCGGGTAGGTGTTGATGAGCCGCAGCTCCCGCAGCAGCAGGAAGAGCGGGCTCACGATGGAGATCTGCGGGAACATGGTCACCGCCAGGACGAACCCCAGGATGGCGGCCTTCCCCCGGAAGCGGAGGCGGGCCAGCGCGTACGCCGCCAGCGACCCCACCGCCACGCAGAAGGCGGTGGTGGCCCCCGCCACCACCAGCGAGTTGCGGATGGGGACCCAGAAGTCGCGCTCGGTGAAGAGGGCCCGGTAGTGATCCCCGGTCAGCCGGCGCGGCCACCCCCCGCCCCCCTCGAACAGCTCCGCCTCCGGGGTGACCGACGCCACCAGGGCCCACGCGAAGGGAAAGACCGCGAAGGCCACCAGGAGCGCCAGCGCCCCCGCCGCGGCCCACCGCCCCCACCCGCCCCCCTTCATCGCTCCTCCCCGGAGAGGCTCACCCCCAGACCGCGGATGTAGAGCAGCGCCAGCGCGAAGGTGATCCCGAAGACGATCACCGAGAGCGCCGCCCCGTACCCGAAGCGCAGGTTCTGGAAGAGGGCGTTGAAGGTGTACAGCGCGACCGGCTCGGTGGAGGTCCCCGGCCCGCCCCCCGTGAGCACGTAGATCAGGTCGAAGACCCGGAAGGCGTCCAGGGTGCGGAAGATCAGCGCCACCAGCAGGGCGGGGCGGAGGAGGGGGAGGGTGATGTGGCGGAGCTGCCACCACCGTCCCGCCCCGTCCACCGCCGCCGCCTCGTACAGCTCGGTGGGGATGCTCTGCAGCCCCGCGAGCAGGAGGAGGGCCACGAAGGGGGTGGTCTTCCACACGTCCGCCAGCACCACCGGGACCCAGGCGGTGGCGGCGTTGATGAACCAGACCGGCGGCTCGTCCACCGCTCCCACCCCCACCAGCACCGCGTTCACGATCCCCGCCTCCGAGTCGAAGAGGAAGCGCCAGAGGAGCGCGGCCACCACCGTGGGGATCGCCCAGGGGACCAGAATGGCCGCGCGCACCACACCCCGCCCGCGGAAGGCGCGATTCATCGCCAGCGCCAGGAAGAGCCCCAGCACCATCTCCAGCGAGACGGTGAGCGCGGTGAAGAGCGCGGTGTGCCCCAGCGCCCCCCGGAAGCGCCCGTCGGCCAGGATCTCCGCGTAGTTGCCGAGCCCCACGAAGGGCTTCCCCAGCCACGGCATGCGGAGGTCGTTGCGGTGCAGCGACTCCCACACCGTCCACCCCAGGGGGAAGACGGCGACCAGGAGGATGGTCGCCAGCGCCGGGGCCACCAGCGTCCAGGCGAAGCGCCGCTCGGCGCGCAGGTCGTCGGAGCGCGGGTCAGCCACGGGCAGCCGGCCGGCGGATGCCGGTGCTCTCGATGATCCGCTCCATCTCCCGGGCAGCGTCACGCAGCGCCGCCTCCGGCGCGGCCTGCCCCACCAGCGCGCGGTGCAGATGGATCTGCAGGACCTCGGAGAGCTGGGTGTAGATGGGGGTGACGGGGCGGGGCGTGGCCGCCTCCACGATGGCCCGCACCTGCGCCACCGGCACGGGGAGCGAGCGCTGCAGCCGCGGATCCGCGTACACCGAGCGGCGCGCCGGGTACTGCCCCACCACCGCGGCGCGCTCCAGCATCTGCTCCGGGGCGGTGAGGAAGGCGATCAGCCGGTAGGCGGCCTCGGGGTGCCGGGACCAGGCGTTCACGGCGAGTTGCGCCCCTCCCAGGGTGGCGGTGGGGCGCCCCCCCGACCCGGCCGGCATGGGAGCCACGGCGAAGCGCCCCGCCACCCGCGACTCCGCCGGATCGTTCAGCAGGGCCACGGCGTACGGCCAGTTCCGCATGAACACGGCGGTCCCGTTCTGGAAGGCGAAGCGGGTCTCCTCCTCGTGCCAGGTCAGCACCTCCCGCGGGGCGATCCCGTGGCGCAGGACCTGGTCCCGCATGAAGGTCAGGGCGCGCACCCCCTCGGGAGAGTCCACCGCCACCCGCGCGTCCGGGGTGAGGATCCGTCCCCCGAACCCGCCGAGGTACTCCAGGAAGACGGTGACCAGCCCCTCGTAGCGCGCCCCCTGCCAGACGATCCCGCGCGAGGGCGCCCCCGTCCCCGCCCGGCCCCGGCGCGCGAGGAGGAGGAGCTCGTCCAGGGTACGCGGGGGCGCGGGGAGGAGGTCGGTGCGCCAGTACAGCATCCCCACGTCCATGAACCAGGGGAGGGCGTAGAGGGTGTCGCGCCAGGTGTTGGCCTGGAGCGACGCGGGGAAGAAGTCCGCGCGGTCGGGGCGGAAGCGGTCCAGGGGGAGGATCCACCCGGCGGCGGCGAACTCGGGGGTCCACACCACGTCGAGCTGGAGGATGTCCGGGGTGCCGACCCGTGCGTTGAGCCACTGCACGTAGAGCTGGTGCCGCTGCGTGGCATCGTCGGGAGTACGCTGGATCTCCACCCGGATCCCGGGGTGGGTCCGCTCGAAGCGGGCGATCTGGCGGACCAGGACCTCCCCCTCCTTTCCCAGCGCGCTCCCCGATATCTTGATCTCGACGCGACCGTCGGCCCCACCGCCGCCGCACGCCGCGAGCAGCAGGGCGAGCACGCCGGAGAGGAGCCGGCGCGCCGGGAGAGCGGTCCGGGTGCGAGGCACGGGCACGGGCATGCCCTCCGGGGCGGCAAGGCATATGCCGGAGCGCACCCGGGAACTCCGGAGGCGGGGACCGGTATTTCCCGGATACCGCACGCACCCCGGCCGGGGTGGCGGAACGACTCACCGGACCAGGAGGAGGGGATGGGGCGACTCGGGAGACTGCTCTCGGCGGGCGCGGAGGGCCAGACGGCCGCGGCCGCGACGGGGCTGCTGCTGCTGCGGGTGTTCGCGGGGCTGGGGCTGGCCCTGGGACACGGGATGGGGAAGCTCCCGCCGAAGCCGGGGTTCGTGCGGGGAGTGACGGAGATGGGGTTCCCGGTGCCGGAGCTGTTCGCCTGGGCCTCGGGGCTCGCGGAGTTCGGTGGAGGGCTGCTCCTGGCGCTGGGCCTCCTCACCCGGCCCGCCGCCTTCTTCGTGCTGGGCAACATGGCGGTGGCCTCCTTCCTCCGCCACGCGGGGGACCCCTTCGACGAGCGGGAGAAGGCGCTCCTCTACGCCGCCATCGCCCTGTGCTTCCTGCTCACCGGCCCGGGGAGGTACTCCCTGGACGCGCTCCTCTGGCGCCGGAAGGACCCGCTGAGGCGGCGGTAGGGCCCCTCACCCGGCGCTGCGCGCCACCCTCTCCCACGAGGGGAGAGGGTTGTTGCCGTTCAGCGGTTCGCCGTTCCGTTGTACCCCTCCCATCATGTTCGGAGGGAGACCCGCCGGCTGTTTGGCGGGTCTCCCTCGGGCTGCGGGAGACCCGGGGCGGTTTCCGAGGCTCCCGCGGCCCGGGGAAGAGACCGGCGGCAGTTTCGCCGGGCTCTGTAGCGGTCCCACATGCGGATCGCGGAAAGACGGTCCCGCCCAACACCTTGCGCCCCTCTCCGTCCCTCCTGAACTATTGAGTGTCCGGAGCCGCCTCCCCGTGTCCCCTCACCCGACACCCCCATGCACCTCCACTGCAGATCCTGCGGAACGCAGATCCAGGCCGACGACGTGAACCTCGACACCGGGCTCGCCAAGTGCCGGTCGTGCCACGCGGTCTTCCGCTTCGACACCGAGCCGGAGCTGGCGGGCGGCGGGATCAGTAACTCCCGTGCCCGGGTGGAGATGCCCCGCTCGGTCGCCCGGGACATCCTGGGCGGGCAGCTCACCTTCCGGCACCGCTGGTTCTCCTGGAAGATCGTCTTCCTGACGTTCTTCTGCCTGTTCTGGGACGGGTTCCTGGTCGTCTGGTACGGGCTGGCGTTCGCCGGGGACGCGCCCCTGCTCTTCAAGCTCTTCCCGCTGATCCACGTGGCGGTGGGGGTGGGGCTCACCTACTACACCATCGCCGGGTACGTGAACTCCACCACGGTGACGCTGGACCGGGGCCACCTCACCGTCCGGCACGGCCCACTCCCCTGGCCGGGGGGCCTGGACCTGGACACCTCGCAGTTCCGGCAGCTCTACTGCGAGGAGAAGGTGACCCGCGGCAGGAACGGTCCGCACTACAGCTACAACCTCATGGTGGTGATGCGCGACGGGGGGAGGAAGAAGCTGGTCTCCGGACTGGATACTCCTGACGTGTCGCTCTTCCTGGAGCAGGAGATGGAGGAGTGGCTGAAGATCCGCGACGAGCCGGTCCAGGGCGAGCTCCGCAGGTAGCCCCGGCGGGCGGTGGAGCGCGATTTGCACCCCCGGCGGCCCCGCCCGAGCGGGCGCCACGCTCCGCCGCGAACCACCGAGCCCATGCGCAGACTGGTCCTCTTCGACATCGACGGTACCCTGCTCCACTCGGGAGGCGCCGGGGCACGGGCCCTCCGGGACGCGCTGGTAGAGGTCTTCGGGACGGCGGGGCCGGTGGACCGCTACTCCATGGCGGGGCGCACGGACCCGCAGATCGCGCGGGAGCTGCTGCGCGCGGCGGGGCTGGACGCCGCCCGGATCGACGCGGGGCTCCCGGCGCTGTGGCGTGCCTACGTGCGCAACCTGGAGCGGGAGGTGAGGGAGTCCGACGTGCGCGTCCTCCCGGGGGTGCTCCCCCTGCTGGAGCGGGTGGAGGCGGCGGGGAACGGGACGGTGCTGGGGCTCCTGACCGGGAACGTGGTGGAGGGGGCCCGGCTGAAGCTGGAGAGCGCGGGGATCGGCTTCGGCCGCTTCCGGGTCGGGGCCTACGGCTCGGACCACGCCGACCGTCCGGAGCTCCCCGCGGTGGCGGTGGCGCGGGCGGAGGCGCTGACGGGGTACCGCTTCCGGGAGAAGGAGGTGGTGATCATCGGCGACACCCCGTTCGACATCGCCTGCGGCGAGCACCTGGGGGTGCGCACCGTGGCCGTGGCGACCGGGCACTACTCCGCGGACGACCTGGCGAAGTGCGGCCCGGACCACCTGTTCGACGACCTGACGGAGACGGAGCGGGTGTGGGAGGCGATCGCGGAAGGCTGACGGCAGGGCCCTCACCCCGGCGCTGCGCGCCACCCCTCTCCCACAAGGGGCGAGGGGTTTTTCTTCGGCCGTTTGCGGCTCCCGCAGTACCCTTCAAATCCTGTTCGGAGGGAGACTCACGGCTGTTTCGTGAGACTCGCCGCCCCCGCGGAAGAGACCGCGCAGTTTGCGGGCTCTGTAGCGGTCCCGCTGCAGCACTCTCTTCTCCCGGATCCCGGACCGATTCTTGAATCCCCGTCGCTCCCGGAAACGTCGAACGCACTCGATCGGCACGGAGGTCGGAAAACGTGACGGAGACGCGGATCCGGAGCTGGACGGAGCTCAACGACTGCCTGTACGAAGGCTCCTACCGGAGGGAGATCGGCCGCAACCGCTCCCCCTTCGCCTTCCGCGGGATGACGGACGCGCGCAACGACCTCACCACCAGCCTCTGCCGCCTGGGCGGCGACTTCGCGCAGATGGAGAACCACCTCCTGCGCAACTTCCGCAAGTACGCCCGCCGCACCGCCGTGGAGGACGACTCGGTATGGAACTGGCTGGCCGTGGCGCAGCACCACGGGCTCCCCACCCGGCTCCTGGACTGGACCTTCTCCCCCCAGGTGGCCATGCACTTCGCCACCGCCTCGCTGGAGACGTTCGGCACCGACGGGGTGATCTGGACGGTGGACTTCGTGCGGGCCCACGAGCTCCTCCCCGGCCGGTTGCGCCGGATGCTGGAGGAGGAGGGGAGCCAGGTCTTCACCGTGGAGATGCTGGAGCGGAGCGCCGCCTCGCTGCAAGACTTCGCGAAGCTCTCCGACGAAGACTTCCTGGTGTTCTTCGAACCGCCCTCGCTGGACGACCGGATCGTCAACCAGTTCGCCCTCTTCTCGGTGATGTCGCGCGCCGCGGCCACCCTGGACGACTGGCTGCGCTCCCACCCGGAGCTGTGCCGCCGGATCGTGATCCCCGCCGGGCTGAAGTGGGAGATCCGCGACAAGCTGGACCAGGCCAACGTCACCGAGCGGGTCCTGTTCCCCGGGCTGGACGGGCTGGCGCGCTGGCTGAAGCGCTACTACACCCCCCGGCACTGCATCGAGGAGGCCGCCGGCCGGACGGGTGCGACGGATCCGGAGCCGGACCCCGGCCTACCCGAAGAGGAGCGCTGACCCGCACCCGTTGTGGCACCGCGCGCCGCCCCCTACGTTTCCGCCCCCGAGGCGCTCCCCTCCCCCGGACCCGGACGCATGGAACCGACGCCGACCCCGCCCGCGGCGGACCCCGGCCGCCGCACCGAGCTGCACCGGGCGCTCCGCCGCTTCCCCTGCGCGCTCTTCCAGTTCGACCCCCGGATGCACGAGGGGTGGCTGACCGACCGCTACTTCCTGCGCACCGTGAACACCCTGGCGCACGCCGGGCGCGACCCGCACGTCACCTTCCAGGTGTTCGCCAAGGAGCACGGGGTGGTGGCGGGGCTGTACGAGGGGATCCGCCTCCTGCAGACGCAGCTCGCGGAGGGGTACGCCCCCGCCGACGTGCGGGTGGACACCCTGCTGGAGGGGGACCGGATCGAGCCGTGGGAGCCGGTGATGCACATCCGCGGCCCGTACCGGGCCTTCGGGCACCTGGAGACGCCGCTCCTGGGGGTGCTGGCGCGCCGTACCCTGGTGGCCTCCAACGTGCGCTCCGCCATCGACGCCGCGGGGGGGAAGCCGGTGATCTTCATGGCTCCCCGCCACGACGACTGGCGGGTGCAGACCCCGGACGGGTACGCCGCGCAGGTGGGCGGGGCGCAGCTGGTGTCCAGCGACGCGGGCGGGGCGTGGTGGGGGAGCTCCGGGGTGGGGACGATGCCGCACGCCATGATCGCGGCTTTCGGGGGGGACGTGGTGGAGGCCACCCTGGCGTTCGCGCGCTACGTGCGCGAGGAGGAGCCGGACGTCCGCATCGCCTCGCTGGTGGACTACTGCAACGACGCGGTTACCGACGCCCTCCGCGTGGCCCGGGCCATGCGCGCGGAGTTCGGGGACGGGGTGCTCTCCAGCGTGCGGGTGGACACCAGCGAGCGCCTGATCGACCGCTCGCTGATCGGCGACCCGGAGGTATGGGGGCGCGAGAAGCTCACCGGGGTGAACCCCTGGCTGGTGCGACGGATGCGTGCGGCGCTGGACGCGGAGGGGTTCGACTACGTGGGGATCGTGGTGAGCGGCGGCTTCACCCCGGCGCGCATCCGCGCCTTCGAGGAGGCGGGGGTGCCGGTGGCGGCGTACGGGGTGGGGAGCTCGCTCCTGGGGCACAACGCCGGGACCGGCGGGCTCCTCTCCGGGTTCGACTTCACCGCGGACGTGGTGGAGGTGGACGGGGAGCCGGAGAGCAAGGTGGGGCGGGCGTTCCGTCCCAACCCGCGGCTGGTGCGGCTGAGCTGGGAGGAGATCGGCGAATGAGCGCGCGCGTGGGCTGGATCGTGGACGTGCAGAACGACTTCATGCTCCCCGAGGGGAGGCTGTACGTGCATCACCTCTTCGACCCGTCGGACGCCGGGGCGGTGCAGGCCCGGGAGCGGATCGAGGACGCGGTGGCGTGGATGCGGGAGCACTGCGACGTGCTGGTGTACACGGGCGACTGGCACGGTCCCGGGGACGCGGAGATCGACCCCGTCTCGCCGGACGCGGCGCGGGGGACGTACCCGCCGCACTGCATGGGGCTCTCGGACGACCCGGAGGAGCGGCGCGGGGCGGAGATCCTGGACTCCATCCGCCCCGAGGACCCGGTGGTCCTCCCCCGCGGCGCCACCCCGGAGCAGGCGCGCGAGGTGGCCAGGACGGCGGTGCGCGAGCGGCGCCCGGTGTTCGTCCGGAAGGAGCGCTTCAGCGTGTTCGAGGGGAACCCCGGCGCGGAGGCGCTGCTGGAGGAGCTGAAGACCCTGCTGGGGGAGCCGCTGGAGATCGTGGTGGTGGGGGTGGCGCGCGACGTGTGCGTCACCCAGGCGGTGGACGGGATGCTGGCGCGCGGCTACCGCACGGTGGCGGTGCGTGACGCCACCTGGGGGCTGGGACTGGAGGAGGAGGCCGCCACGCTGGAGCGGTGGGGGCACGGGGGGCGGGTGGTGTCGCTGGCGGAGCTGAAGGGATAGTGGATCGCCGAGGCGTCCGCCGGAACGTAACAGAAGTCTATTCTGCCTCCATGGGAACCGCTCCCTGCGCGGACAGCTCGGCAGGCATCACAAGGATATAACTCTTGAGTTATTATTCCTCACAGGTTATACTTCCTCTGGAAGCTGCAGGTGCGCGGCAGCCTGTTTGATCCGGCATACCGTCATGGCATATGAAGTTGAATACACAGATGAGTTTGAAACGTGGTGGGACGGACTGAGCGAGGCGGAGCAGGAGTCCGTTGCAGCATCGGTGTTCCTGTTGGAGCAGAAAGGGCCGCACCTTCCCTTCCCACACAGTTCCGGAATTCAGGGCTCTCGGCACAGCCACATGCGGGAACTGCGGATTCAACATGAGGGGCGACCTTACCGCGTACTGTATGCATTCGATCCCCGGCGAATGGCAATCCTGCTCCTGGGCGGGGATAAGACGGGAGATGATCGCTGGTATGACCGGAATGTCCCGGTCGCGGATCGTCTGTACGACGAGCACCTGGACACTCTCCAGAGAGAAGAGCAGAGCCATGGCGAAGAAGTTCCGGGATCTCACCGCGAAGATGACCGTCGAAAGCCGCATCCGCGCTGAAGAGCGAGCGCGGGACATGCTGGCGGAGATGCCTCTACATGAACTGAGGCAGGCCCGCCATATGACCCAGGAGACCATGGCGGACGCGCTCGGCGCATCCCAGGCCAGCGTCTCGAAGATGGAGCGGCGAACCGACGTGTATGTGAGCACCCTGCGCCGCTACATCGAAGCGATGGGGGGCGAGCTCGAGATCCGCGCGCGCTTCCCTGAGGGGGATGTACGGATCAATCAGTTCCGGGATCTGGACGAGACCGACGTCGCGACACGATCCCGGTAAGGAGGAGGCGCGGGCGCAGCTGGCACCGGAGCGGGAAAATCGCTGGAACCGACGGAGCAGTGAGAGGGGTGAGCGGAGACCCGCCCGTCGCCAGCCACGGCATGACTACCGACCATCCAGGCGGAGTGATCCAGGTGTCGGACGAGGGATCGTCGAACACGATAGGCAACTACTGCGGCTGATCGTTCAACAGGCAGGATCCGATGGTTCTCGCCACCATCAGGCGTGCGCAGTGACGCGGATACCCTGACGACTGGCAATCGGCGAAACAGCGCGGCCCCAGCCGGGAGATCCCGACCGGGGCCGCTTACGTCGAAGATACAGGCAGTTGCGTGAGGGATGCGCGCCCGGCAGGGCCGAGACCCGCGGCAGTTTGCGGGGCTCGGCGGAGTTAGAGACGGTAGTATCGTCTCTTACTCCGCGCGCAGCCTGGCCCCGGCTCCGCCGGGGACACGCCCAAACGAGCAGTTCAAAGCCGTTCGATCCGTTAAAACTCCTGCGCGACCCGCTGCCTCCAGAACGCCGCCGCGTCGCCCAGCGACCCTTCCGTGAACCGCAGCCCCAGCGTGGCGAAGAAGCCCGCCCCGCCGCTGGCGTAGAAGTCCGGGTCGCGCAGGTCGCCTAGCCGGTACCCGCCCTCCAGCTCCAGCTGCGGCCCCAGGCGGAACACCAGCGACGGGGCCGCGCTCCAGCGCACCGTCCGCGTGGTCCCCTCCACCAGCACCCGCCCGTCCACCCGCGCCGAGAGCGACCCGCCGATCAGCTGCCCCCAGCGCCCGCCCAGGTAGTGCGCCAGCGAGCGGTCGCCGGCCGCCCCGGGGAGCGAGTCGCCCACCATGCTCAGCCGCACCGCGTACCGGGCCGCGAACTCGCTGCTCGCCGCCGGCGCCCAGACCGCGTCCGCGGAGCCGATCAGGCGCGTCTCGTCCCGCGACTGCGTGAGCACGTCGCCGCCCAGCAGCGGGTTGGCCGTGCGCCGCCACTCCACCTTGGCCAGCGCGTTGAAGGCGTCCGAGTCCACCGGGCGCAGCGCGAGGCCCAGCAGCGAGCGGTCGCGCCGCGACCTCTGGCCCCCCGCGCTCCCCGCCCCGCCCCACTCGTCTGACGACCAGTCGTGCCGGGTGAGGAGCGCCGCGGAGGGACCCATCGGGAGGTCCCCGGCGACGTCGAAGCGGTAGCCGCTCCGCTCCGTCCCGTCGTGCAGCTCGCCGCGGGCGCTGAAGCGCGCCGAGCTGTCCGCGGGGAGCCACTCCAGCCCAAGACCCGCCGACCAGCGGTCGCGCTCCGGGCGGGCGAAGGGGAGCGCCCGCAGCGGGTCCACCAGCGGGGCGTGGCTCAGCCCGAAGCGCCGCTCGAAGAGGGAGCTCATCGACCACCCGCCCGCCAGGCTCAGCCGCTGGCTCCACCCCATCGCCAGGGAGTGCGCGACCTGCTCCCCGTCCGCGCGCTCCATCCCGCCCCACACCTGCCCGCCCAGCACCGACTCCATCCGCAGCGCCATGGAGCTCAGCGAGTACGCCCCGGAATCGGCCGCCGAGCGGATCCAGCGGTGCGAGCCCTCCAGGCGCACCCGGGGGAGGACGCGGTACGAGGCGCCCGCGCCCACGTGGTCGGGCCGGGTGGGGGCGGTCCCGGTGGCGCTCAGCAGGTGGCTCCCCTCCACCCAGACGTTCAGGTCTTCCGAGGCCGCCAGCGTCACCTTCCCCACCGCCGAGGAGGAGGAACCGCTGCCGGACTCCGCCTGGAGGTCGCTGGTCACCCCGCCCTCCGCGGTGAGCGTCCGTCCCCGCACCGCCTGCTCCGCGGTGAGGTAGGTCCCGCTGCGCTCCACCCCGTACTCGGTGAAGTTCTGCCGCTCGTGGCGCAGACGGACCCGGGAGCCGGCCCCGAGCTTCGCCTCGCCCTGCAGGCGGATCTCCTCCAGCCCGGAGGCCAGGCGCGGGTTGGCGGAGGCGGCGAAGCCGTCACCCACCCGCAGCCACCCCGCCTCCAGCTGCACCCGGTCGCCGGGGAGCGCCCACGCCACCTCGGCCCGTCCGGCCGTGGCCGTGGAGTCGCCCACCGAGCGCAGCAGCTCGGCTCCCAGCTCCAGCCCCCGGCGCCGCACCCGCACGTCCCCGCCCACCAGGTCGTACTCGGCCGCGGCCACCCCGGTGCCGACCCCCGTCCCCGCCGCGTCGCGGATCCCGAACACCGCCACCCCCAGCGAGTCCACCCCGCCCAGGGAGAGGAGCCGAGCCGCGTCCAGCTCCATCCGCATCCCGCCCACGAAGCGGCTCTCCCCGCCGGAGCGACGCTCCACCCCCGCCACCACGAACACCGGGTTCCCCTGCGGGTCGGTGGCGGGGACGGGACGCTGCAGGAGGACCACCCCCGTGAGGTAGTCGATCTGGTAGTCCACGAAGCGGGTCAGCTCCTCCCGGGCGATGACCCGCGCCGCGTTGTCCGCGGCGCGCACCTCGATGGCGATCCGCTCCGTCCCCGGACGGATCCCGCCGCCCACCCGGTACGGCCCGGAGCTCCCGTCGCCGCGGATCTGGTGCTGCTCCAGCGCCTGGTCGGTCACGCTCCCGAAGGCGTTCCACACCAGCGGCCCGGTGGTGACCCGGCCGCTCACCCCGGTGAGCGCGCGGCGGTAGGCGCCCAGGCTCCCGTCGCCCCCGAACCCGGGGGTCTGCACGTCGCCCAGCTCCAGCCAGTCGAAGCCGCGCTCCACCCGCGCGGAGAGCGTCTGCGTGGCGCCGGCCAGCACCCGCCGCTCGCTCCCGTCCCCCAGGGTGGGGTAGCGGGCCTCGTCCAGCGGGTCGTAGCCGCGGCCGAAGAACTCGCTCCCCGGGTCGCTGCGGCGCGAGTCGTAGCTGATGCTCACCGAGGTCTCGCGCCCGATCGCCCCCTGCACCGTCACCGCCCCGAACGCCTCCGGGGACGCGCCCACCCCCACCTGCGCCGCCCCGGTGGCGATCAGCGGGCGGACGAAGGGGAGGACCTGGATCGGGAGCCGGGCCGCGGCCTTGGACGCGGTCAGCACCAGCTCCCCGGTGCCCACCTGGCGCCCGCCGCGCAGCACCACCTCCACCAGCCCGTCGGCACCGGTGCGGAGCTGCATCCCCACGGAGGTGGAGTCCACGTCCTCCCCGTCCACCGTGACGCCGCGCGCCTGGAGGGTGACGCTGGGGGAGTCGGCCACCGGGACCTGCCAGTGGTCGAGCACCCGGAGCCGGAGGCGCTCGGAGGCGCGGGTGTCCGCCCGGACGGTCCAGCTCCGGGCCGGGAGCACGATGGTGGCCGGCTCGCCCGAGCGGTGCACCGCCACGCTGTCCCAGCGCTCCCGCTCCCACGAGTTCCGCATCCACACCCGCAGGCGGTGCGGCCCCGGGCTCACCTCCACCCCGATGATGTCGAGGAGCCCGTCCGGGCGCAGCGTGGCCTGCTGGATCAGCTTCTCCCCGTCGTAGAGCCGCACCTGCGCCCCCGGCTCGCCCCGGATCCCCACGTACAGCCGGTTGGTGCCGATCACCGTCCCGTCCGCCGGGCTCATGATCTGCACGGCCGGGCCGTCCAGGAACTCGTTGCGCTGCTCCGTCTCCCGCTCCTCGGCGGTGCGCAGCGGCTCCACCCGCGGAGCGGCCCGCCTCGCGCGCGCCTCCGACACCGGGACCGGTCCTTCCCCGCCCGCGGACATCGGGCCCGAGGCGGGGGCGCCGTCCGCGCCGGCCGCGGCGGGGAGGAGGCGCACCAGGCGGAACGCGGCCCGCGGGGTGGTCCACCCGTCCATCCGCACGGTGAGCACGTTCTCGCCGCGGCGCGGCACCGTGTACCCTCGCGGGAGACCCAGAGTGTCCAGCCGCAGGACGTGCGTCCCCGGGCGGAGGTCGCGGAAGGAGAAGCGCCCGGCGCGGTCGGTGGTCACCACCTCCCCGTCCGCGCTCCAGACGCTCGCCCCCGGGACCCCCTCCTCCCCCGGGTCCTGCCGCCCGTCGCCGTCCTCGTCCAGCCACACCTTCCCCACCAGGGTCCGCCCCTGCATGGCGAACCCGCGGCGCAGCCGCACCCAGGCCACGGCGGTGTCGCTGCGGACGTGCGCCCCCGGCGCCTCGGCCCAGACCTGGTTCCCCAGCGCGGCCTCGTCGCCCGGGGACACCACGGCGGCGCTGTAGCGCACCGCGTGCTCCGCCCCCGCGGCCAGCGGCCCGACCACCACCATCCGCACCTCGCGCCCCTCCACCCGCACCGAGTCCGCGCCCCGCACGCTCCCCTCCACCAGGCGCACTCCCCGGGGGAGGCGGTCGTGGAGCACGATCCCGCCGAGCGGGGATCCGCCGCGGTTGCGGAGCACCAGGGTGTAGGGGACCGTCTCCCCCACCCCCGCCTCCAGCACCCCGGCGGCCTTGCTCACCTCCAGCTCCCCCGCCCGCGCGGGGACCACCGTCACCGGGACGGCCTCCGCGGCCACGGCGGCGGCGTTGCTCCCCTGCGCGAACACGCGGTTGGTGACGGTGCGGGCCGCGGAGCCGGAGGGGGCCTGCACCCGCGCCACCAGGGCGAACGTCCCGGACTGTCCCGGCTGCACCGTCCCCACCGTCCAGCGCACCACCTGCCCCTGCACTTCGGGCTGCCCCTCCGCCGAGACGAAGGCCAGCTCCGCGGCCAGGGTGTCCGTCAGCACCACGTTGCGCACCGCGACGGAGGAGCGGTTGGCGTAGCCGATCCGGTACGTCACCTCCTCCCCGGCGCGGAGGGAGTCGCTCCCCATCCGCTGCTTGCTCAGCTCGAGCTGCGCGGTCGCGACCCGCGTCTCCGCGGGGAGCGAGACGAACTGCGCGTCGGGGAGGACGAGCGCGGCCACGTTGGCCAGGGTGCCCGTGGCGGCCTCCGCCTCCACCACCGCCGCGAACGCCACCGTCCCGCTCGCCCCCGGGGCGAGCGCCCCGAGACGCACCTCCACCGACTGGCGGCCCCCCGCGCCGGGCTGCACGCTCCCCGCGTCCCCGTCCGGAGCCTCGGTGAGCGCGGCGCCGTTGAGGCGCAGGCTCCCGGGG
>DATAAL010000608.1:0-3183 GCA_036260145.1 Longimicrobiaceae bacterium
CTCGTGGAGATCGGCAACGCGCTCTCAAGGCAGCGCTATCGGGCGGCATGCCTCCAGACCTTGCGGACGCTCCAGACCGATCCCGCCGTGGAGATCGTTCCCGTCTCGGAAGAGCTCATCGGCCGGGCGCTTAACCTTTACGAATCCCGTCCGGATCGGGAGTGGGGCCTTGCCGACTGCATTTCGTTCGTGGTGATGAGTGATCTCGGGCTCACGGACGCCCTCACCACCGACCGTCATTTCGAGCAGGCTGGATACCGGGCTCTGCTTCGGATCCCATAAACAACGAGCGGTAGCAAGCCAGGCGGCGCACGGGAGATCCACCCGTGCGCCGCTGTCGTGTGTGCCAGGCATGTTCTGACTCTGGGGTGAAAGTCCCCGAAGGACCGTAGCAGCCGGAACCGATAGCCGAGGGCAAGGGTGCTCGCCGCGAGGCGGGATCTGAAGGAAGCCGGAGGCGAAGCGCGGAGCCGACGGCCTGACCCCCGTCCGGGGCAATGGACAGTAGGAATGGATAGTAGAGGGGGAGACGAGGGGGCAAACGAAAACCCCGATACCACGCAAGTGGCACCGGGATAATCGCTTACCGCAAAGCGGGAGACGGGACTCGAACCCGCGACCCTTAGCTTGGAAGGCTAATGCTCTACCAACTGAGCTACTCCCGCGACAGGTCCAAACCTAGAGAACCTCGGGACCACCGTCAACCCGCGGTCCCGCAGAGCCACCTGTCGGAATCGAACCGACGACCTACGCATTACAAGTGCGTTGCTCTACCGACTGAGCTAAGGTGGCGAGGCGCGAGGGCCGATGTACCGTGGTCTATCCCCGGCTCTCGCGTTGATGCATAAGCATGGAAATTAGCTCATAAAGCCCCGCAGGTCAACCGGATAGCTTCCACCGCGGCCCCTGCGCCGTGTCCTCCACCAGCACCCCCCGCCCTGCAAGCTCCTCGCGGATCGCGTCCGACCGGGCGAAGTCGCGGGCCCTGCGCGCCACCTGGCGCTCCGCGATCCGCTCCTCCACCCACGCCGCCAGCTCCGGGTCCACCACATCCTCCCGGTCCGCCAGCTCCACGAACATGAAGACGCTGTCGATCCGGTCGAAGACGGCGAGCGCCGCGTCCCGCTCCGCCTCGCTGATCGGCCTGCGGCCCAGGCCGTCGAGTCGCGCGTTCACCTCCGGGACGAAGCCGTGCAGCGCCGCGAGCGCGACGCTGGTGTTCAGGTCGTCGTCCATCGCCTCCGCGAACCCCGCCAGCGCCGTATCGGCGGCGCGGTGGAGCACCGGGACATCGTCCGGGCCCGGGTGGAGCACGGCGGGGTGATCCCGCAGCCGGTTGCGGGTGTCGCGCACCCGCCGCACCGCCTCCGCCGCAGCGGCCAGCCCCTCGAAGCTGAAGTTGAGCTTGCTCCGGTAGTGCGCCGTCAGGAAGAGGTAGCGGACCGACGAGGCGCGGATCCCCTGGGCCAGGAGATCCTGCAGGTTGAAGACGTTCCCCAGCGACTTCGCCATCTTCTCCCCCTCCACCTGCAGGAACTCGCCGTGCAGCCAGTAGCGGACGAAGGGCCTCCCCGTGGCCCCCTCCGACTGCGCGATCTCGTCCTCGTGGTGGGGGAAGATCAGGTCCACCCCGCCCGCGTGGATGTCGAAGGTCTCCCCCAGCTCCTGCATGCCCATCGCCGAGCACTCGATGTGCCACCCCGGCCGCCCCCGGCCCCAGGGGGTGTCCCACACCGCCCCCACCGCCTCGTCCTCCGGCTTGGCGGCCTTCCAGAGGGCGAAGTCGCGGACGTCCTCCTTCTCGTAGCTGTCGTCCGCCACACGCTCCCCGCGGCGTCCGGCGCTCAGGTCCACCCGGGACAGCTTCCCGTACTCCGGGAACCTGGAGATGTCGTAGTACACGGAGCCGTCCACCGCGTAAGCGATCCCCCGCTCCTCCAGACGCCGGATCAGCTCGATCATCCCCCCGACGTAGTGCGTCGCGCGCGGGTACACGTCGGCGCGGGCGATCCCCAGCGTGTCCAGGTTGTCGAAGAGGAGGTCCGCGAACGGCTCGGTGTACTCCCGGAGCCGGACCCCCTTCTCGTTGGCGCCGCGGATCGTCTTGTCGTCCACGTCGGTGAGGTTCATCACGAACTTCACCTCGTACCCCCGGTACTCCAGATACCGGTGGAGGATGTCGGCGAGGAAGAAGGTGCGCAGGTTCCCGATGTGCGGGGGGGCGTAGATGGTGGGGCCGCAGCAGTACATCCCCACCTTCCCTTCGCGGAAGGGGACGAACTCTTCCAGCCGGCGCGTGAGCGTATTGTAGAACTGAAGGGGCATGGCTCCTCCAAGGAGGACACGGGGCGACGGCGGACGCGGGGTGCGCCCGCGAAGGGTGCTCGGCTCCGCTCAGGCGGAGCGATCCCTACATCGCTTCCCGGGTGCCATGCTCATGGACGCGCGTCCTGCGAGGTCGGGTCCGGCTCGCCCTCGGCCATAGCGGAGGGGGGCGGACGGTTGTCCCAGTGGAAGGTCCGGTGCGGGAAGGGGATGGAAATCCCCTCCGCATCGAAGCGCCGCTTGATCCGGCGGCGCAACTCGCGCGCCACGTCCCACTGCTTCATGGGGACGGTGGTGGCCATGATGCGGATGTTGACCGAGGACTCCCCGAACGACTCGATCCCCGGGACCGTGATCTCCTCCGTGAGCATCGGGCGCCACTGGGGGTCCTCCCACATCTCCCGCCCCACCTCGCGCATCACCTCCATCACCCGGTCGGCGTCCTCGTTGTAATCGACACCCACCTCGAAGACGGCGCGGGAGAAGGAGCGGGTCAGGTTGCTCACCCGCTTGATCTCCCCGTTGGGGACGATGTGCACCACGCCTTGGACGTCGCGGAGGACCACCACCCGGAGCGTCATCCGCTCCACCACCCCCGAGATCCCCTGCTCGATGCGAACCACGTCGCCGACGCCGAACTGGTTCTCGAACAGGATGAAGAGCCCGCTGATGACGTCCTTGACCAGCGACTGCGCCCCGAACGACACCGCCAGGCCGATCACCCCGGCGCCGGCCAGCAGGGGGCCCAGGTTGATGCCGAGCGCGCCCAGCACCATGAACAGCACCAGCACGGCGATCACCACCACCCCGATGCTGCGCACCAGGCTGAGCAGCGTCTTGGTGCGCTGCTCCTGCACC
>DATAAL010000609.1:0-3864 GCA_036260145.1 Longimicrobiaceae bacterium
GGCAGCGCTGCCGGGCCGTCCCGCGGCAGTCGGCGCGGAACGCCTCAGTCGTTCAACGCCGTCTGCAGGGCTACCGGGATGCCGAGGGGCACCGCCACCGGATTATATCGGAAGAGGAGGTGCCTGTCACGGGATGCGAGCACCGCGAGCTCCATGTCCCGGTGGAGGAGCGCCGCGTGAGCCAGGAGTGGACCGGCCATGGAGAGCGCCGGGACCTCCGGCTGGGGCGCCTGGGCCGACACGGCCGGGAGCCGCGGCACCCCGGAGTCGGGGCGGAGCACGGGGAGCCACGCCGCCATGGCGAGCACCGCCGCGATGGAGACCGCGGCGGAGACGGGGATCCCGGAGAAGCTCCGACCCGGGCGCCGCATCTCCTCGTCCAGGTTGTAGATGCGGTGCTGGAGCCGCGCGGAGAAGTCCTCCGATGGCTGCAGTTCCGGAAGCTCACGGAACAGACAAACCCCGCGCTGCACCACCCGGTCGTACCGGGCGCAGGAGGGGCAGGCGATCAGGTGCGCCTCGAACTCACGGCTCTCGCCTGCAGGGAGGATGCTGTCCCGGAACTCGGAGTATTCCTCAAGGAAGCGCGCGCAGTCCACCATGGCCATGTCGTCACCATCACTGGGAGCCAGGACCGGCCGACCCGGGCCGGAGATCCGCATCCTTTTACGCGGCAGCGCAAACAGTGTTCCCTGGGTGACCGGATCTGTGTCCGGTGCGCGCCGAGGAGGGAGACACGCTCCGCCGGAGCGGAAGAAGAAAGGGCGTCCGGTACCCCGGACGCCCCCATTTCGAACCGGCCCAGCGGACCCGCGCCCGCTCGCTAGTCGAGCAGCGGGCCGATGATCTGGGCGAAGTTGTTGCGCGCGCGGTTCAGCCGGCTCTTCACCGTCCCCAGGTTGCACCGGGTGATCTCGGCGATCTCCTCGTACGTCTTCCCCTCCATCTCGCGGAGGACGAAGACCGTCTTGTGGTGTTCGGGGAGCTCCGCCACGGCCGACTCCACCATGCGCCGCAGATGGCGCTTGCGGAACAGGTCGTCCGGCCGGTAGGTGTTGTCCTCCCACTCCAGCGGCCGCTGGTCCGCGTCCCAGCTCTTCTTGATGGCCTGGAACAGCACCAGCGGGTTCCGCGACCGGTTGCGAAGCTCGTTCTTCGCCAGATTGGAGGCGATGGTGTAGATCCAGGTGGAGAACTTCTTGGTCTGATCGAACCGGTGCAGGTGCCGGTACACCCGGATGAACGTCTCCTGCACCAGGTCCTCGGCCCGCTCCCGGTCGCCCGTAGTGCGGTAGACGAAGTTCAACAGGCGTGTCTGATATCGTTCAACCAGCTCGTTGAACGCCCACTTCTCTCCCGTGAGGAACCGGGCTACCACCTGGCTGTCGTCCAGCTCCTTGAGCGCGACGCGCGTGGAACGGGGTTCGACCGCGTCGTCGACACGCAAAGCCAGCGTCTTTCTCATGCGAACCCCCTGGATTGGAACTGCATCGGAGATTGCCACACCCGTCGCGAAGCGAGATCGCGCTCATTCGGCGAAGGGCAGATTGCATACCGGACTTTACACGAACCACAACGTGCCATCCAGCAACGGATTACCCCGAATCCCGCCCCCTGCCGTGACTTCCGGAGTGTCCTCCCCAGGGGACGCCGCCCGATCCGATAGGACACTCCCCGCCGACACCCCCGGTCTCAAGGACGACCTCTGCTTCTACCGAGTCATCTCCGGAGGAGCGCGAGCCCCGCGGGGGATGCACGCCCCTGGGGGGACACGCCCTCGCCCAGCCGTTCGCACAAGCAGTACGCTCCCCGGAGCAGCTTCGATTCGGCCGGTCTCAGAGCCCGAACACGAACCCGGCGGCGTACAGGATGGTGCAGATCGACTTGGCGTCGATGATCTCCCCGTCCCGCACCATCTCCAGAACCCGGGAGAAGGGGAGCCGCACCACGTCCATGAACTCGTCCGCGTCCCGGGCGTGGGCACCCTCCTCCAGCTCGGTGGCGAGGAAGAGGTGGATCCGCTCGTCGGTGAAGCCGGGGGTGGTGTAGATCATGGTGAGCTTGCGGAGTTGCCCGGCGCGCAGTCCGGTCTCCTCCTCCAGCTCGCGCCGCGCGCACACCTCCCAGTCCTCCCCGGGCTCGGTGGGACGCCCCGCCGGGACCTCGTACACGTACCCGTCGGCGGCGTAGCGGTACTGCCGGACCAGGACCACCTCCGGGTCCTCGTCCTCCATGCTTCCAACTACCGGGAGGACCGCGGCAGCGCCGGAGTGCCGGATCATCTCCAGCTCTCCCGTCGATCCGTCGGGGAACCGGACAGTGTCCAGGTTCAGGTTGACGATCCGTCCGCTGTAGATGGGGCGGGAGCTCACGCGCCCCGGCTCCACCCCTCCCCCCCGGCCGGCCGGTCCCTCGCTCATGGGTGTCTCCTTGCGTTGAAAGATGCTACCGCGTCCCGGTGCGGCTCAACCCCGTAAATGAAGATTTAACTAGATCCTAACACTCTCCTAACACTCTGGAGCACGAACGCCCCGCCATGTGGCGGGGCGTTCGTGCTCCCCGGGACGCCGCCGGATCACCCTTCCAGCTCGTCCGGATCGAAGACGCGCACCTCCCCGAAGTCCTCGAGCGGGCCACGGAGCTGCCCCGCGTCCCCCACTACCACGACCACCATCTCCCGCGGGCGGAGGTGGGCGCGCGCCGCCCGTAGGATGTCGTCGGCGCTCACCTCCAGGATGCGGTCGCGGTAGTGCTCGAAGTAGTCGTCGGGAAGGCCGTACACCGCGATCTGCGAGAGGCGCGCCGCGAGCCCCGCCGTGGTCTCCAGACGCAGGGGGAAGACTCCGGCGAGGTAGCTCCGCGCGTCGTCCAGCTCCTCGGAGGCGACGGGCGCCTCGCGGATCCGCTCTACCTCGCCGAAGATCTCCCGCACGGATGCGGCGGCGGCGTCGGACTGCACGGCGGTGGAAACGAGGAACGGGCCGGGGCCGCGCCGGGTCGTGTACGACGAGCTGGCGCCGTACGTGTACCCGTACCGCTCGCGCAGGCTCAGGTTGAGCCGCGATGAGAAGGCACCACCCAGGATGTGGTTCATCACCGTCACGGGAAGGTAGTCCGGGTCCGTACGGGAGATCCCCACCTGCCCCACCCTCAGCTCCGCCTGCACGGACCCGGGCCGGTCCACCAGGACCACCCGGGGCGCATCCTCGTGGCGCCGGATCTTGAGCGGGTGCGTCGCCGCCGCGGCGCCCGGCCAGCTTCCGAAGGTCTGCTCCAGCAGCTCCGCCGCCTCGTCCGGGGTGATGTCTCCCGCGACGATCCCGGCCGCTCCCGTCGACCCGTAGTGCGCGGCGTGGAAGGCCCGTACATCCTGCCGCGTCAGCGTCCCCACCGTTCGCGCGGTCCCGCTCAGCGCGCGGGAGTATGGCGACTCCGGGGCGAAGACGAAGCGCATCACGACCTCGTTGGCGAGGAGCACAGGGTGCGCGCGGCGCTGCGAGATCCCCGCCAGGCGCTCCGACCGAAGGCGCTCCACCTCGTCCTCCGGGAAGTCCGGGTGGAGGACGAGATCGGAGAGGATGCGCGAGGCAGGCTCCACCCGGGAGCGCAGCACGGTAAAGCCGACGTGCGTGGAATCCCACGACACACTGGAGTCCTCCAGCACCCCGAGCCCCTCCAGCTCCTGCGCGATCTCCAGGCCGGAGCGGCCGGCGGCACCCGAGCCCAGCAGATCACCGGTCAGCGCGGCGAGCCCGGCCTGCGCGGGCACCTCCTGGACTCCGGACACCGGGAGCATCACGCTCAGCGACACCACGGGGAACCTGCGCGCCTCGGCGACCAGGACCTCCATCCCGTTGCTGAGCC
>DATAAL010000610.1:0-2767 GCA_036260145.1 Longimicrobiaceae bacterium
CGTCGCGGAGGCGCGGCGGAGCGCCCCGGCGGGCGCCGCCTTCGAGGAGGGTCCGGTGGAAGCGATCCTCCCCGCGCACCTCCCCGCCGACCTGGTAATCCTCAACCCGCCGCGCGCCGGGGTCGCCGCCGAAGTGGCGGAGCAGCTCGCCGCCGCGCCGCCCCGGGGGATCGTGTACGTGTCGTGCAACCCCGCGACGCTGGCGCGCGACCTGAAACGCATGGGCGGCGCCTTCCGCCTGGAGAGCGTCCGCTCCTTCGACCTGTTTCCCCAAACGGCGCACGTCGAGACCGTCGTGGTCCTGTCGCCGCAGACACCCTGAATCGCCCCGATGCGCTACTTCGTCACCGTAGGAGACCGCGTGGTGGAGGTGGATCTGACCGGGACCACTCCCGTGGTGGACGGCACCCCGGTGCACGCCGAGATGGTCGCCCTCCCGGGGACGCCCGTCCGCCACCTCCTGGTGGACGGCCGCTCGCACCCGTTCGTCGCCCACCCGTCCGAGCGCCGCGGGCGCTGGGAGATCGGCATCGGTGGCACCCGCTACGACGTGGAGGCGGTGGACGAGCGTACCCGCGCCATCCGCGAGATGACCGGCGGCGCGGACCAGGAGACGGAGAAGACCGTCGCGGCGCCGATGCCGGGGCTGGTGATCCGGGTGGAGGTGGAGGTCGGGCAGCCAGTCAGGGCGGGGCAGGGCGTGGTCATCGTCGAGGCGATGAAGATGGAGAACGAGCTGAAAGCTCCCGCGGACGGCGTGGTCGCCCGGATCGAGGTGCAGGCCGGGCAGACGGTGGAGAAGGGCGCTACGCTGATCGTCCTGGAGTAGACGGATCCAACCCAGTGGCCGGTCGGATGACCGGGAGGAGAGCCCATGTACCGGAAGATCTCGGATTTCGAGGAGGACTGGCGGTACGAGAGCGAGATGACGCTCAGGGTGCTGCGCGGCCTCACAGATGCCTCGCTCGATCAGCGGGTGACGCCGGAGGGGCGCAGTATCGGCCGTCTGGCCTGGCACATCACGGCTTCCGTAGCGGAGATGCTGGAGCACGCCGGGCTGGCGGTGGACGGTCCGCCGGACACCACGGAGGCTCCCGCCAGTGCGGCCCGGATCGCCGCCGTGTACGCGGAGGTGGCCGGCGACGCGCTTGAGGCCGTCACCGGGAAGTGGACAGATGAGGGTCTCCTGGAAGAGGTTCCGATGTACGGGGAGATGTGGAGGCGAGGCAAGGCACTGGATGTCCTGATCCTCCACCAGACCCACCATCGTGGGCAGCTCACCGTCCTCATGCGGCAGGCGGGGCTCACGGTTCCGGGGTGCTATGGTCCCGCGCGCGAGGAGTGGGCGGCTTTCGGGATGCCGGCGGCCAAGTGAGGCCCGGTAGCTATAGCGCGCGCTGCGGTGTCTGGCGCCGGATCCGCTCGTTCCACACCTCCCCCGCTGGATCACTACGTAGGGATGCCCGGGTTGCCTCCCTTGGCTTCCGGTGCAGTCGAATCGGCGCGCTCCCGTTCTTCCGAAGCGTCAACCAGCCACAGCTCGGCCTGCAAGGCGCGGATAGCATCGGGGAACTTCTGGAAGGTATCCAGCCGTCGGACCTTCGCAGGGACTTTCGCTGCACCGTTGCTTCCGATCTGACGGTAAATGTCGAACCCCCTTATCCAGGGTTCCCGCGGATCCTTGAGCTTCGCCGACTTGAGCTCCACCCATTCGGTGGCCATGCGAAAAAGCCAGTTCAGCCAGCTCGTCTCGTGCCGGTGGTAGTTCCAGAGTCCGCTCCGCCACAGCCAGCCCAGGGAGTCCGTCCCTCGGTCGATGCCGCTGAGGTACGTCTGTGACCCCAGCGCACGGATGTCGGCATACGTAAGGGTCTTGCGGGGGGGCAGCGCGTCGGGATCCTCCCCCGTCAATGGGGACTGGAAGCTTGCGTACTGCGGGAGAAGGCCGTCGTCGCGCCGGACGAGTCGCCGGGTGGGGAGCCCCACGCCGCGCTCCAGGCGATTCCGGTTTCCCCGCACGCTGCACAGCAGGTCCAGCGCACGGCTGGCAAGGAGGTAGGAGCGGCTCTCGGGCGCCACCGCCAGGAACCAGTCGCCGCGGGTGGTGAAGCTGCCGGGGAGGCGTCCATACCGGATGGACCCCATCATCCGTGGGGCGTCTTCCCGCTTGTCACATGCCGTCTTGTACCAGTGGCGGACCGCCACAGCCGTCACTCGCGGCTGTCCCTCGGCGGCAGATTCGGAGCGGCCTCCCGGGCTTGGGAGGGATTCCAAGTCGAGGGCCTCCACGAGCAGCAGCCACGTCTTGTACAGTTCCAGCGACCAGCCCGGGAAGTCGCCCTCTTCCTGGTTCGTCGCCGCTTTGCGGGCTCCGCGGCGCAGCAGCTTCTGAAGTCCCCAGGCTTCTCCGTCGCGCCCGCGCTTCCATCGCCGCTGCCCCAGCCGCTGCCGTAGCTCCTCCGCCTGGTCCGACTCGCACCTCTCGAGCGTAAGAAGGATCTCCGAGAGCCATATTTCCAGTACGAGGCACGAGAATGACTCACCGGCCGGCAGCGCGAGGTCGAAAGCTGGAACGTGCTGCTTGGACAGCTCGGACTCCATCTTCGCAACCTTGCAGGCCTTCTCCAGGAACCCACTCCAGGTGAGATCCCCTCCGGGACGCGCCTTGCCGACGTCTGCCTTGTAGGCCTCCCAGAACGAGTTCACGTCTTTATCGTGCGTGGCCGCCCGGGTCCATGCGTCGGCACGGCAGGCGAGAAAGCCGAAG
>DATAAL010000611.1:0-3793 GCA_036260145.1 Longimicrobiaceae bacterium
GGCACCGGGCGCTCCCCGCCCGCGCAGGTCCTCCCGCCGTTCCGTCCCCGCCACCCCCACCACGACCGATGTCGCACGCACTCCTCCTGGAGCACGTCTCCAAGCGCTACGCCGGCCACACGGCCGTGGACGACCTCAGCCTCGCCGTCCCCGTGGGGACCATCTACGGGATCCTCGGACCCAACGGCGCGGGAAAGTCCACCACCATCCGGATGGTGATGAACATCCTCATCCGCGACGCCGGGTCCATCTCCCTCCTGGGGAGTGACCCCGAGCGCGACCGCGAGGTCCTCCGCAGGGTCGGCTACCTCCCGGAGGAGCGCGGCCTGTACAGGAAGATGAAGGTGCTGGACGTCATCGTCTTCTTCGCGCGCCTCAAGGGGGTGGACGGGGGCGCGGCGCGCCGGGAGGGGGAACGGTGGATCGAGCGCATGGGGCTGGGCGAGTGGCGCGGCGCCCGGGTGGAGACCCTTTCCAAGGGGATGCAGCAGAAGGTGCAGTTCATCACCACCGTGGTCCACGACCCCGACGTGCTCATCCTGGACGAGCCCGCCTCCGGACTGGACCCGGTGAACCAGGAGGTCCTGCGCGATACCATCCTGGACGTCCGGAACCGGGGGAAGACGGTCCTCTTCAGCACGCACAACATGGCGCAGGCCGAGGAGCTGTGCGAGCACGTCTGCATCATCGCGGGGGGGCGGAAGGTACTGGACGGTGCCCTCCGCGGGATCCGCCGGGCGAATCGCACCCGCCGGTACCGTGTGGCCTTCGACGTCCCCTCCGACGAGGCGGCCCGCTTCCTGGAGAGCGACCGGCGCATCCTGCGGGCGCGGCGGGCCGGCGAGACCTGGGAGCTGGAGCTGGACCCCGCCGCCGACCCGCGCGAGATCCTCGCCGAGCTCAACACCTTCGACGCCCCCCTCACCCGCTTCGAGCTGGTGGAGCCCACCCTACACGAGATCTTCGTGGCCCGGGTCGGCGACGCCGCCACCCCCCACCGCCGCCCCGAGCCCGCCCATGTCTGAGACCCGGATCATCCTGGCGCGCGAGTTCCTGGAGCGGGTGCGCTCCCGCAGCTTCGTGCTGAGCACCCTGCTGATCCCGCTCTTCACCAGCTCGATCTTCATCATCCCGGCGATGCTCGACGGAGGCGGCGGCGGGGAGCGTAGGCTGGCGCTAGTGGACGAGGCCCCGGCGGGCGTGGGAGACTACGTGGTACAGGCGCTCTCCCGCCCCCCCGCGCCCGAAGACGACGACGCCATCACCTACCGGATCGAACGGGTCCCGGGCCCGTTCGCGTCCGCGCGCGAGGCGCTGAACCGGCGGGTACTGGCGGAGGAGATCGACGGGTACGTGTACCTCCCCCCCGACGTGGTGGAGAGCAACCGGATCACCTTCCGCGCGCGCAACATCTCCAACTTCACCGTGGAGCGGGACATCCGCCGGGCGGCATCGGAGGCGGTGCAGGTCGCGCGCCTGCGCCGGCAGGGGCTGGAGGTGGCCCAGGTGGCCACCATGCTGCGGCCGGTGGAGGTGGGGACCGCGAGGGTGACCGAGCGGGGGGAGGACGCGGGGAGCGCGGAGTCCACCTTCTTCCTGGCCTACATCGTCGGCTTCCTGGTGTACTTCCTCACCTTCCTGTACGGCGTCAACGTCATGCGGAGCGTGCTGGAGGAGAAGACCAACCGCATCGTGGAGGTGATCGTCAGCTCCGTCCGGCCGACCAGCCTGATGCTGGGAAAGATCCTGGGAGTCGCCGCGGTGGCCCTCCTCCAGGTGTCGATCTGGGCGGTCCTGGCCATGGCCGTGGGCTCACGGTCGGAGGTGCTCGCGAAGCGCGTCGGGCTCCCGCCGGAGGCGCTGGAGATCCACGTGGACCCGTGGGTGATCGCCGCGTCCGTGGGGTTCTTCCTGCTGGGCTTCTTCCTGTACGCCGCGCTCTTCGCGGCGGTGGGGGCGGCGGTGAACAGCGAGCAGGAGGCGCAGCAGTACCAGACCGTGGTGTTCCTCCCGCTCATCGCCTCGATGCTCTTCCTGGGACCGGTGATCAACGACCCGCTGGGGCGCACGGCCACGGTCCTGGGGATGGTCCCGTTCACCGCGCCCATCACCATGCCGATGCGGATGGCCGCGGCCGCGGTCCCCGGAGTGCAGGTGGCGGGATCCCTGGCGGCGCTGGCGGCGGCGATGCTCCTGGTGGCGTGGCTGGCGGGGAAGATCTACCGGGTGGGGATCCTGAGCACGGGGAAGAAGCCGACGCTCCGGGAGCTGGGGCGATGGCTGCGGGCGGCGTGAACGGCTGAACTGCTTCTTGACAGCTCGTTCGGGCGTGCCCCCCGCTGGCGCGGGGCTACCAGTCCCGGACCGCCCGGTTCCGCGGCTGGTCCTTTCTCAGCTTCTCCCGCTGCAGCTCCCTCTCCGCACGCTCCGCCCCCGCGAGGAGGCGCTCCGCCTCCTCCGGCGTCACCCCCGCCGACGCGGGCCTGGGCTGGACGTCGGGGCGGGACGGGGCCGGGTACCCTCCCCCCCCGCCTCCTCCTCCACCGGACGGCGCCTCGGGCGGCCTCTCCCGCTCCAGCAGCCGCAGGGCGATCTCCAGGTTCCACTTGGCGTCCATGTCGGCCGGATCCAGGAGGAGCGCCCGCTTGTATGCGGCGATCGCGCGCTCCAGCCGCACCCTGCGCAGGGAGTCGGGGACCTGCCTCCGGAAGACGGGCTCCAGGTCCGCGTTCCCGCCGTTGTAGTGGGCCGGCTGGCGCACCCGGCGGTCCTCCCCGGCCGCGGCGGACTCCAGGTGCCCCCGGGCCTCGTCCCACTGCTCCAGGCGGAGGAGCGCGGTGCCCAGGTTGTAGCGCAGCGCGGGGGAGCGGTCTCCGCGCTCCAGCGCCTCCCGGTACTCCCCGGCGGCGCGGCGGTACTCCCCCTCCCGGTAGAGGCGGTTCCCGTCGTCGCACCCGGCGAACAGGACGCCGCACCCGACGAGCATCACGAAGCGGCGCATCATCGGGCGGGGAGCGGGTGGGCGCGACGACGGCGGCGCGCGTCCATCGCGGTGTCCAGCACCAGCAGCGCCAGCGCCAGGGCTACGAACCACTCGTAGCGAAGCGCCGGGCCGCTCCCGGAGCGCTCCGGACCGGCAGCCGCGGGGAGCCCCGCCAGCTCACCGCGGAGGCGCTCCAGCGCGCCCGGCTCCGACAGCGCGAAGTAGCTCCCGCCCGTCTCGCGCGCCACCTCGCGGAGGAGCTCCTCGTCCAGCCGGGAGACCACCTCCGTGCCGTCCACGTCGCGCTTGAACCCGCGACGGACGCCGGTCACCGGGTCGAGGTCGGGGACGCGCGCCCCCGCCGCCGTGCCGATCCCCACCGTGTGCACCGTCACCCCCACCCGGTCCGCGTACTCCGCGGCGAGCAGAACCTCCTCCCGCTCCTCCAGCGCCTCGCCGTCCGTCATCAGCACCAGCACCCTGCGCGCCCGCGCGGAGTCGGCGCCCAGGAGGAGTCCGGCTCCCTGGCGGAGGGCGCTCGCCAGCGACGACCCACCCTGCGTCACGATCCCCGGATTCAGCGCGTCCAGGTACAGCTCCAGCGCCCCGGCGTCCGAAGTCAGCGGGGAGAGGACGTACCCGCGGGCCGAGAAGGCCACCACCCCGATCCGGTTCCCCGGGAGGCCACGGACCAGGGCGCGGGCGGCGGCGCGCTCCCGCTCCAGGCGGTTCGGGGGGACGTCCTCCGCGAGCATCGAGTTGGAGGCGTCCAGCGCCAGGACCACCTCCGCCGCCCCCACCCTCCCCTCC
>DATAAL010000612.1:0-3314 GCA_036260145.1 Longimicrobiaceae bacterium
CCACGGCGTCCTGCACCGCCAGGTCGCCCACCACCTCGCGCCCGGGGGGGGTGGTGGTCCACCACCACCGTCCGCTCCCGGGGGAGGCGCGGGGCCAGCTCGCCCACCCGGAGGGGCTCGCTGGTGTCCAGCACCAGGAACAGGTCCGCCGTGGACAGGGCGGCCTCCGCGCCGGCGGATCCCGGGTCCGCGGCCAGGTCCGGCCGGTGCAGGAGGAAGCGGAAGGTCTCCGGGAAGGGGGTGGGGTTCACGAGGGTGGCGCGGATCCCCCGTCCCTCCAGCCAGGCCGCAATCGCCGCCTCCGAGCCGCTCCCGTCCCCATCGGCGTGGACGTGCGTGGTGAGCACCACGTGGCGCGCCTCCCGGAGTCGCTCCAGGACGCGCCGGAGGTCCTCCACGCGGGGTTCGGGGATGGCGAGTAGATCGCTCGTCGTCATGCGTCGGCAGGTTGTGCTCGGGACCGGATCCATTCGGCCGGACCCGGTGTGCAAGCGCGGGACCGGATCGTAACACCCCTGCCCCGTGGCACGCAATCTAGCCGGTAGGATCGGTGGGCCCCGGCCGCGCGCCCCTGCCTCACTGCGTGGCGACGCCCTCCTCCACCGCCACCGGATGCAGCGTCGCCCGGTGGCCGCGGGTCGCCAGGAAGATCACCGCCGCGACCACCATGACCCCGACCGTCACCGCCCACTCCCGCAGCGTGATGCTGGTGAGCATCCAGATGATCACGGCGCATGCGAGGAACGGGACCACCCCGGCGGCCGGGACGCGGAAGGGCACCCCGCCGGCGCGCACGTTTCGTCGACGCAGCTCCCACGCGGCCAGGGAGCAGGCACCGTACAGGATCAGCGTGGACAGGTTCGCCAGGATGGCGAGCTGCTCGAAGGTGCCGGTGATCGCCAGAGCGCAGACGAGTACGCTCTGCGCCGCGATGGCGACGTGCGGCGTCCGGAACCGGGGGTGCACCGCGGCGACGGCCCGGGGGAGGAAGCCGTCGCGCCCGAAGGCGAAGAGGGCGCGGGGAACCGCCAGCGTCATCCCGCTGACGTACCCGAACATCGACACCGCCGCTCCCACCAGGATCAGGGTGCGTCCCCAGGGCCCGAGGGCCCGCCCCGCCGCGTCGGCCAGCGGCGTCTGGCTCCCCGCCAGCTCGGCCCCGAGCACCCCCTGCGACACCAGGTGCAGCGCGATGTAGAGCAGGGTGATGAGGAGCATGGCCAGGAACACCGCCCGCGGGACGGTGCGCGCCGGCTCGCGGACCTCGCCGCTGGGGACCAGGGCGCTCTCGATCCCGGCGAAGGCGAAGATCAGCAGGATGCTGGTGCGCGCCACCGCCCCGCCCTCGGGCGCGCCTCTCCACTCCAGGTTGGCGGGCTCCACGGCGAACGCGCCCGCGACGACCAGGAGGAAGAGCGGGAGGAGCTTGGCGACCGTGGCGACGTTGTTCAGCGTCATCCCCTGGCGCACCCCGCGGACGTTGACCCCCGCGAGCAGGGCGAACACCACCACGAGGAACCCCGCTCGCGCCACCGGTCCGGCGAGCGCGGGAAGGAGCGATCCCATGGAATCCGCGAAGATCGTGGACACCGCGGCCAGGGCGAACGTCCCCACCAGCCAGAGGAGAACCCCGGCGAGGAACCCGACGAAGGGGCCGAACGCCACCTCCACGTACGCGTACGGTCCTCCCGTCAGGGCGACGCGGCTCCCCGCCTCGGCGAAGCAGAGCACGATCAGCCCCATCGCCAGGGCGCACACCAGGTAGGCGATCGGGGCCTCGGTTCCCAGCGAGGCGGCGACCCCGGAGGGGAGGCGGAAGATCCCGCCGCCCACGGTGACGTTGACGATCCCGGCGGCCAGTCCCCAGACCCCGAGGGCCCGGACGAGCGACGACCGCCCCGTGGAAGTAGAGGATTCGGACATATCGGATGGAGACAAGGTGGAAGCGACACGAGAAAGGCCCCCTCACCAGCCCGCCCCCCGCCCCAGCGGGGGCACGCCCGGACCGAGCCGTTCCAGAAGTCCGTTCAGCTCCTCGGACGCACCGCCCGCTGCGGTCCGCGGATCTCCACGCCGCTGATGACCAGCCCGCGCACCGGGAGGCTGTCGGGGAGCATGTGCTCGACGGTCGCCATGCGCAGCGGATCGGCCCGCAGGTTCACGTCCACGAAGCGCACGGTGTCACCGACGATCATCCCGAACTCCCCCCGGACGCGGGTGCCGGGGGCGCGCAGCCGGAAATCGCGGGCGCGGAAGAGCGTCCCTTCGGGGCGGGTCTCCACCAGGAGCGACATCCCGCCCCTGGCGTCGCGCGGGAAGCGCGGATACAGCCAGCGGAGGTCGCGCAGGGCGATGCTGTCGGTGTCGAACACAACGTCGTACCGGGGCTCCTCCCCCCGCGCCCGGCCCAGGGTGATTACCCCCAGGGTGGAGACGCGGGAGTCGGCGAAGTCAACCACCGGGGCGCGGAACTCCACCCGGTTCTCCACGAGCTGAATCTCCCCCTGCATGCGCTCCAGCCGGAACGGGGTCCGGAAGAAGCGCACGGTCCCGGCGAGGGAGTCCACCCCGAAGTACGAGCCCGCGCGCGTCCCCGGCGCGAAGCGGATCCCGGAGAGCCGCCCGTCGACCCCCGAGAGGGTGATGGTGCGCAGGTATCCCCCCGGGACGCGGCGCACCACCACGGGGGAGGTGTCCGCGAGCGCCAGGGCGATCTCGCGCTGGCGCTGGCGCGGGGTGAGCCCCTCCTCCGGCTCCCAGGGGAGCTCGACCCTGGCGGAGGCGTTCACCAGGCGGACGCGCCCCAGGAGGGTGTAGCGCTCCGGGCCCGGCTTCTCGCCCGGGGGGAAGAGCTTCTGGTAGTTCCAGAGGGTGTCCCCGGGGAGCTGGTAGACGTAGATCTCCGGGTTGTACAGCACCGCCTGGTCGATCTGGATGCGCGGCGTGGTTAGCGTCCGCGGGTCGTAGTCCAGATAGGCGCTGTCGGCCAGGATGAAGGGCTCTCCGTTCTCGCCGCGCAGCGAGACGCCGCGCAGCTTGGCGCCGGTGAGCAGGTTGCCGTCGATGCGCTCCACCACCAGCGTCCCCCGGATCCCCTTCCCCAGCCTCTCCAGGGTGAACCCCAGGATCCGCTCCCGCCCCCGGTTGGTCTGCGTGAGGATGAGCGCGGCGAGGATGACGACGGTGAGGACGAAGAGGATCCCCGCCGCGGTCCACCCGACGTACCGGAGCACCCGTGTGTTCGCGGCCATGGTCGGGGTCGGTCTCCTCTACCGGGCGGTGGGGCGCGCGCGCGCCGGAGGCGCGGGCGGAAG
>DATAAL010000613.1:0-3609 GCA_036260145.1 Longimicrobiaceae bacterium
GCCCTTCCAGCTCCAGGCTGGTCGAGAGCCCGTAGGCCAGGTTGGCGTTGTCCTCCACCACCAGGATGCGGCTCATGACGCAATGACTCCCGCGGACGTGGATGCCGGCTCCTCCGGGTGCGCCTCGCCCGGAGGCCCGGCGTACATGGCCTCGAACAGCTCCACCACGAAGCGCGCCCCGCCCCCCGGTGCCTCCTCCACCCGGACCCTTCCTCCGTGCAGCGCCACCAGGTCGCGCACCACCGAGAGCCCGATCCCGCTCCCCGTCGAGGCCGAGTCGGCGTCGCGCTCCAGCCGGCGGTACGGCTCCCAGACCTGCAGGCGCTCCCCCACCGGGATCCCCGGCCCCTGGTCGTCCACCCAGATGCGCAGCGTCAGCCCCGCGAGCCGCATCCCCACCCGCACCCGCTGCCCCCGGGGGCCGTACTTCACCGCGTTGTCCAGCAGGTTGAGGAGCACCTGGCGGAGGGCGTCACGGTCCACCCGGGCGATCACCCCCTCGTCCAGCTCCAGGGCGAACTCCGTCCCGCGCGTCCGTGCCAGCGGGGCGAACGACTCCACGATCTCCCGCAGCAACGGACCCATCTCCACGGGGTTGGGGGCGATGCGGCCCGTCCCCCGCTGCGCGCGCGAGAAGTGGAGGATGTTCTCCACCAGGTAGGTGAGCCGGCGCGCCTCCTCGTTGATGATGCGGATGGAGCGGCGGTGCTGCTCCGGGTCGCGGAGCCGCTCCGACTCCAGGAGGTCGGCGAACAGGCGGATCTGGGCCAGGGGGGTGCGCAGCTCGTGCGACACCCCGGAGACGAAGTCGTCGCGAAGGCGGACCAGCTCCTGCTGGCGCCGGAGCTGGAAGATGGCGACGCACACCAGCCCCAGGGTGAGTGTGAACACGGTGAGCAGGATCGGGAGCCTGGAGCGCGGCGCGCGGTCACCCGCCGGACCTTCATCCACCCGCCCCGCCGCGACCTCCGGCCGGACCGCCACCCGCACGGTGAGTCCGGCGAAGAGCCCGCCGAGCGGCTCCACCACCTCCCCCGGCGCCAGCGCGTCGGGGCGGTACCGTCCCACCTTGGCGTCCAGCCACGAGCCGTCCTGCGCCGCCGTGAGCGACGCGTGAGACCGGTACACCACCTCCCCCTCGCGGGTGGCTACCATCACCGCGAGGGCGTCCTCGTTGGTGAAGCCACCCCGGATGGAGGCAGGGAGGAGCGGAGTGCTCCGCACCACCTCGCGGAAGACGGGGGGAACGAGCCGGGCGGGGTCCAGGGCCACGCCGTGCGCCCGCGGTTCCCCACCCCCTCTCTCCGGCACCAGCCGGTAGACCAGGAGGATCCTCCGCCCTCCGACCAGAGCCGGCTGAGCCAGAAGCCTGTCACCCCCCGAGACAACGAGCGGCCTCGCCCCCGGAGCGTCGCCACGGAAGTTGGTCTCCAGCCAGGCGCGGAGCCCGTCCCGCCCGTCGGACACCCTCGCGGCGCGACGCCCGGGACCACCGGCGACGAGGAAGGCGCCCCGAACCGCCTCCGGGCACCCGCACCACCGCATCTCCCGCCGCGCAGCCCCGATGAGCGAGGCGAGCACCGCCGAGTCCCCCCGGGACGACGGACCGCGGGCCGCGTCCGGCGGGAGAGCCCGGGCTGCCGAGGCGGCGAGCCGGCGGGAGAGCGAGTCGTCGGCGCGGCGCACCAGCTCCCAGGCGGCGAAGGCGGCGTACCCGCGGAGGGCCCTCTCGGTGGAGCGCAGCTCGGATCGGGCGGCATCGAGCGCCTGGTAGGCCAGCACCCCCGAGAGCCCGAGCATCAGGAGGAGGAGCACCACCAGGAAGGCGGAGCCGGGAGCCATGCGGGAGGAGCGCCGCGCGGAGATCATGGTGGCATCACTGAAGCGCGGGTGAGTGCAGGGAGGAGCACCGGCGCGGATTCGCGCAGGGAAAAGTTACCTTCCGGGCGGCGCGGGGTGCCAGGATCCGGTGTAAGGAATTGGTAAAGACTGCCTTCACGCCGCGCCCGGCAGCTAATCCGGCAACGGACCAGAGGGCGCAGGATTATGCGAGACAATTACTTGCCTGGATAGTTCACCACTGATATATTTTACGGCCCAACGTTTCCGGGTGCCCGGGTGTCTTTCAGGTCGGAGCTCCATCGAGCCGGCCGTCGATCCGCCGACCCAGTGTTTGCCGTGCCTGCATATTCTCCGCTTCTCCGGCGCGCGGCCCCCGTGGCCGCGTTTGCTTCTTTCGCGTGGGCCCTGCCGCTCGCCGGGCAGGCCTCCGATACCCTGCAGCTCTCCCTCCCCGCCGCCGTGAGCATGGCGCAGTCGGGGCACGAGGTGTCCCTCGCCCGGGGCCGGCGCGATGTCGCCGCCGCCCAGGTCGGCACCGCCCGGGCCGCCGGACTCCCCCAGCTCCGCTTCGGGGGGACGTTCAACCACGTCTACGAGAACGCACGGGCGCAGGCCGTCGGCTCCATCTTCAACCAGCCGAACACCTTCAACGCCAACCTGAACCTCTCGCTCCCCATCTTCCAGGGGGGCCGGGTGATCCAGGGTGCCCGCGCCGCCCGGGGGCTGCGGGAGGCGGCGGAGGCAGACGTGGAGAACGCCCGCAGCCAGGTATCGCTCCAGGTGCTGCGCGCCTACCTGGCCGCCCAGTTCGCTGACCGGCTGGTGGCCATCCAGGAGCAGAACCTGATCCTGGCCGACGAACGGCTCCGCCAGGTCCAGCAGCTGGAGCAGAGTGGGCGCGCCTCTCGCTATGATGTCCTCCGCGCCCGCGTGGAGCGCACCAACCTGGAGCCGCTCGCCATCCAGGCGCGCGCCGACCGCGACCTCGCGCTCCTGGAGCTTCGGCGCCTGACCAACCTCCCCGAGGAGCGGCCGGTGCGCCTGGTCACCCAGGTGGACGCGCGGTCCGTCGCCGCCCTGGCCGAGGAGATCCGGCAGCACACAGCGGGCTCCGACTCCGCGGCCCTGGCCGAGCTCCCGGAGGTGCGCGCGGCACGCCTCCGCGTGGGCGCTGAGCGGGCGGGGATCCGGGTAGCCCGCGCCGCGTACCTCCCCACGGCGTCGCTGAACCTGGTCTCCGGCTACCAGGCCTTCCCGTTCGAGACCCGCTTCCCCTTCGAGATGGGCCGCCTGGACACGGTGGAGTGCCCCCCGGGGTCCACCCCCGGGCGGGCGTGCACCCAGCAGAACGGCGGCTGGTTCTCTGACCGGGCGCTGCAGCTCCAGGTGAGCTGGCCGCTCTTCGACGGGCTCCGCACCCGCTCCGACGTGCAGCTCGCCCGCGCCCAGGCACGCATGGCCGAGGCCGAGGCCGAGCAGATCCAGGAGCAGGCGAGGATCGAGGCCGCGCGGGCCCGCTCCGAGCTGGCGCGCGCCCAGGCACTCTTCGACGCCGGCCGCCAGAACGTCGCGGAGGCCGAGGAGGCCTTCCGCATCGCCTCGCTCCGCTTCGCGCGGGGGCTGGGGACGCAGCTCGAAGTGTCCGACGCGCAGTTCGCGCTGCTGACCGCCCGGACCAACGAGGCCCGCGCGGTCCACGAATTGTACCTGGCCACCGCCGGGCTGGCGCGGGCCCTGGGCCGGACCATTCCCTTCCCGGCGGGCGCC
>DATAAL010000614.1:0-28518 GCA_036260145.1 Longimicrobiaceae bacterium
CCCCCCCCGACCGCTTTCACGTCCTCACCTCACCGGTCAATGGGCGTGCGTGTGGTACACCTGGAGTCCGGCACCGGGCTACCTCCGGACGATACCTACTGCACCCTACTGCACCTCGGAGAAGGTGACGAACACCGGCGCATCCTCCACGATGGCACGCTCCATGGCCTGGTTGAGAGCGTCCTGAAGCACCGCCTGCTCCGCCCCGGCGGCCACCGTGATCACCTCTGCACCCTCAGGGGCGGCCAGGGCGGTGCCGGCGGCGGCACACTGCACGGTGATCGTCATGGGGGTATAGATCCCGCCGGTCAGGAACGAGGCGAGCTGGTTGAGGAAGGAGAGCTGCGTCTCCACCTTGGCCACGCCGTTCGGGCACTGGGCGGCCGTCTCGATCGTGGAGGGCGGCACCAGGCCATACAGGAAGGAGTGCGCCCATGACTTATGGATCGACTGGCCCGAGGGTGACCGGCCGGTGTCGATCGTGGCGTGATAGCAGCCCGATGCAAGAAGGGTGATCGCGAAGAGTGACAGAACCGACTTCCGCATAGAGCCTCCAGAGAAGGAAGGTTGGGGCAGAATGGTAGCCCCGGCATTGCCCACGGGTGCGGGCCGAAAGGGAGAAAAGAGAGACGCGCCGGGTGCTCGAGATGGGGCCGGAGCACGTGGAAGGTAGAGGTGAAATGGGTGGTTATAAAGGAGAAGCGGGGAGGGCACTCAAAGGTGAGTGCTCTTGAACCAGTATCGTAACTCTCCGGCATCGAATCCGCCATACCTCCCCGGGTGACCTTCCGGGGCCGCGCGGCTTGCAGCGCTCCGGACCCCCGTGTAGCATATCGCGCATGCCTGACAACATCCTTTCTGAGCTGGAGCGCGACACCGCGCCGGAAGCCGGCGCCGGGTTCGTGGACCTGGTGGCCGGCTATTTCGCGGAGACCCGCCAGGGTAAGGGTCCGGTGTCCACCCCCCTATCCCCCGAGCAGATCGCCGCGCGCTTCGACGAGCCGCTCCCGCGCACGGGCCGTCCGCTCCCGGAGGTAGTGGAGCGACTCCGGAGCGAGGTCCTCCCGGACTGCAACCGCCTGTACCATCCGATGTACATCGGCCACCAGGTATCCGCCCCCCTGCCGGCCGCGGTGTGGACGGAGCCGGTGATCGGCGCCCTGAACCAGTCGGTCGCGGTGTGGGAGATGTCACCCGTGGCCACGGTGATCGAGCACCGCGTCGTCCGCTGGATGACGGGACTCGCCGGCTTCGGCGCCGGGGCGGGGGGCACGCTGACTTCGGGAGGGACGGAGGCCACCTTCACCGCCCTGCTCGCGGCGCGCAACACGGTGATCCCCGACGTATGGGAGCACGGAGTGGGCGCCGATCCGCCGGTGGTAGTCTACGGTGAGCATGCGCACTACGGCGTGAGCCGCGCCGTGGGGGAGCTGGGGCTGGGGATGCGGAGCGCCGTCCCCGTTCCCTCACCGGACTTTCGTATGGACCCCCGGGCGCTCCGCGCGGCGCTCGACCGGCTCGCGCGCGAAGGCCGGCGCCTCATGGCGGTGGTCGCTACCTCGGGCTCCACCGCCACCGGCTCCTTCGACGACCTGGAGGAGATCGGCGCGCTCTGCGAGGAGCGGGGGATCTGGCTGCACGTAGACGGCGCCCACGGCGCCTCCGCGCTCCTCTCTTCCGTGCACCGCCACCGCCTGGCGGGGCTCCATCGTGCCCGCTCGCTGGCGTGGGACCCGCACAAGGGGATGCTCCTGCCACTCTCCGTGGGGATGGTGCTGGTGCGGGACGAGCGGGTGCTGGAGACGGCGTTTTCGCAAAAGGCACCGTACCTGTTCCACGGCGGGGGGGACGAGCGCGTCATCGACCAGGGAGTGCGGAGCTTCCAGTGCTCGCGGCGGGCCGACGCGCTGAAACTGTGGGTGGCGCTGCAGCGCTACGGGGCGGAAGGGATCGGGCGCCTGTACGATCACCTGTGCGACGTCACCACAGGGCTCTGGGAGGCTATCCAGGAGCGGGCGGACTTCGAGGCGCTGCACCGGCCGGAGTCCAACATCCTGTGCTTCCGGTACCTGGGCGGGGGTGGGCTGGACGCGGCGCGGGTGGACGAGCTGAACCGAGCGCTGCGACCGGCGTACAACCGCTCCGGGGCGGGGTGGATAACCGCGACGGTGCTGGGTGGGCGGCCGGTGCTCCGGGTGACAGTCATGAACCCACGGACGCGCGTGGAGCACATGCGGGCATTACTGGACGGGCTGGCGGCGGGGGCCGGGCGGCTGGCTGGATGAGGCGGGCCTCCCTCCGCACTCCCGGAGCGGGCCCCCCGCCGCAGCACATCCAGCTCACCACACCACCCAAAAACAACCCCCCGCCCGGGACAGGGCGAGGGGTCATCGTTCATTAGTATAAAGGCCAGGTCCGCCGCTAATTCCGGTTCCCCAGCAGCGCCACGTCCACCGAGCGGAGGGGCCGGCCGGCGCCGAGGGTGTCGACGATCCGATCCGGAGACGGTTGATATCGCAGCGCCACCGCGCGGATCCCCAGAAGGAGGTTGACCGTCACCAGCGTCCCCGGCACCTCGCTCCCCGAGAGCACGCCGGCGAGATGGTCCGCCGTCCCCTCCTGGAAGTGGCGAGCGACGATCACCAGCGCGTCCGGCATCTCCTCCACCGCCGCCGCCACGGCCTGCCGGGTTGCTCCGCCCAGGGTGAACCCCGTCTGCGGATAGGCCAGGACGATCCCCTCGTGCTCGCCGGTACGGAAGCGGATTCCCTCCTCCGGACCCACCTCCCCCAGGTGCCCGCTCCCGGCGATGTCCTCCACCACCCGGCGCACGCGCACCCGGAACTCGTCCGCCACGGTGGTCCCCTTGAGCGAGATCCGACGCAGGTCCTCCGTGAAGTGGCGGTCCCGGTCGAAGTCACGGAACCAGGGGAGGAGACGCTCCGCCGTCTCCCAGTCCACCCCACCGGTGGCGGTCAGCGCTTCGAGCAGCGCGTCACCCGTCAGGTGCGGCTCCCGGGCCGCCACCATCCGGAGCGCCTGCGCCATGCGGGCGCGCTCGTTCCCCCGGAACAGCTCCGGGTCCGCCCTGCGGAAAGCAGGCTGCGGGAGATTGCCGAACCAGATCATCACACCCCTTTGCTGGACAGAAGAACACCCCTGGACGATGGCGGAACAGCCGGGAGCCGTCAAGGGAACCGTCGTACGGACACGGGAGAGCGGATATGTACACCGGAGCATCGGCCGGGTGTCCCTCGAATCCGGTCCCATGGGTACGGCTTGACACCCGGGGCGCCCGGCGCATCTTGGTACGGCTGGCTCCCACTGTCCCGCGGCTCCAGGAGACTCCGTGCACCGCATCCTCGGCACGGCGCTTAGCGCCACCCTGCTGCTGACGGCCTGCAAGATCGAGCCGACTCCCCGGCAGTTCTACAGCCAGCGGAACCCCGCCGCCACGGAGCGCCAGATCTCCATCGAGGAGCTGCGTGACCGGGTCGCGGCCATCGGGCCCGCCCTCGACCGGAGGGATCCCCGGGGGGCGGTGTTCGCGCTCGCTCCGGCGCCGGACGCCTACGTGATCGGGCCCGGTGGCGGAAGCCCCGCTGTCGGGCCCGAGGGGATGGCCGCGGCCCTCCAGGCGATGATGGACACCGTTCCCGCCGACTTCGTCGTGGGCGACGTCCGCGTCACCCTGGAGCCGCGAGCGCGGACCGGGTGGTTCACGACAGCGATCCGGGTACAGCGCCGCGACTCCGCCAGCTGGGACACGCTGCACCTGAGCGGTGTGTATCAGCGCATCCGGGGAGAGTGGCTGCTGGTGCAGGCCCACCTCTCCCGGCCGTTCATGGCACCTGGATCGCAGCAGAGTCCGGCGCAGGACTCGTCACGGCGGGGAGGCGGAGCAGTGCCGGAGGCTCCTGCCATCTGAGGGGTCGGGACATCGGGGCGTACTCCACCCCCGGCTGGAAGGCGAGCGGCTCCGCCACCGCCGCCCGGTACGCCGCCGCATCGATCTCTCCCGCCTCGCGCATGCGCCGCAGCACCTCGTTGCGGCGGACACCCACCGCCCCCGGAGTCCGCCCCGGATCGAGGATCCGGGGCTGGAGGAGGAGCCCCACCAGCGTCGCGCTTTCCGAGAGCGTCAGATCCTCCGGCCTCTTCTGGAAGAACTCCTGTGCCGCGTGATACACGCCGAACACCGGGTACCCGTCGCTCCTCCCGAAGTACACCCGGTTCACGTACAGCTCCAGCAGCTCCCGTCGCGAGAGTCGGCTCTCCAGCAGTGGCGCCATCAGGAGTCCGCGAGCCTCCCCCCTCAGACCGTCGTCCAGCAGGTGCACCTGCCGCACCAGGTCTCGGGGGAGGGTCAGGCCCTCGCTCTCCGTGTCCGGCGCCTCCCGCTCCTGGAACCCGGGGTCCACCACCGACACCACCATGCGGGTGAGAACCGGCGGTAGCTGCTCCAGCCGTACCCAGTCGGAACGCTGCTGCGCCTCGGCGCGCTGGCGGAGTATCCCGCCGCGGAGCTGCCGGTCCAGCTCCCATCCGAACCCCACGAGCCCCCCCAGAAAGAAGAGCGCGATTCCGAGGAGGAGGAGGATCTCCCCGCGGCGCTCTCGCTCCCCGGGTGGCGGCCGGTGGGTCCGGCGGGCGCGGGGGGGGGCGCCGCCGAGGAGCTTCCCCCGGGCTCCCCTCATTCTCTCCCTCCGCGGGGTGTCGCGCGTGTGCGGGTCCTCATCCGAGCAAGATCGCTCCTGGGCGTGGTTGTCGTTCGCGGGCCGGGGCTGCTTCCAAGGGGAGGCGGCGTCCCGCAGCCGGGCAAAAACTATTCCCTGTGGGGTACAAATGCGAGGTCCGGCCGGTTGCGGCAAGTACGCTCTCCCGTTAGCGTTGATCCACCGGATCCGGAGGGCCGGACACCCAGATGGCACGCCCGCGGGAGCATGGAGAATACGTACTTTCGTCGCGGCTTCGGTCTGAAGAGAGAGATCGAGCCGCTCATCCAGGCAGATTACCACAGCGCGCTCGTCGAGCACATCCGCGTCGGGGGATATCAGGTGAGCTTCGGCGAGGGGGACCAGCAGGTCACCATCCGCCTGGCCGAGGAGTTCGGCTTCTGCTACGGTGTGGACCGGGCCGTGGACTACGCGTACGAGACGCGGACCCAGTTCCCCGACCGGCGGATCTTCCTGGTCGGCGAGATCATCCACAACCCCCACGTCAACCAGCGGCTCCTGGACATGGGGATCGTCTTCCTGTATCCGGGGGAGGACGGAGAGTTCGACTTCGCCGGGATCCTGCCGGAGGACGTGGTGATCCTCCCCGCGTTCGGGGTGACGGTACACGACTTCGCGCGGCTCAAGGAGGTGGGATGCATCCTGGTGGACACCACCTGCGGGAGCGTGCTCAACGTCTGGAAGCGCGTGGAGCAGTATTCACGCGACGGCTTCACCGCCCTGGTCCACGGGAAGTACTACCACGAGGAGACCCGCGCCACCGCCAGCCAGGTGTTCAAGCACCCCGACGGGATGTACCTGATCGTCCGGGAGATGGACGAGGCGCGCCTGGTGATGGACTACATCGAGCGGAAGCCGGGGGCGATGAGCCGCGAGAAGTTCCTGGCTCACTTTCGGCTCAAGTCCTCTCCCGGGTTCGACCCCGACCTGCACCTCCGCAAGATCGGCGTTGCCAACCAGACCACCATGCTCTCGGGGGAGTCGCTCGCCATCGCGGCGGAGGTCGCCCGATCTCTGGAGCGGCGCTACGGCGGAGAGCCGGGGTTCTCGCTGGACGCGCACTTCCGCTCCTTCGACACCATCTGCTCCGCGACCCAGGAGCGGCAGGACGCGGTGGTGAAGCTGGTGGCAGGGCCGCAGGGGCCACCCGACCTGATGCTGGTGATCGGGGGGTACAACTCCTCGAACACCAACCACCTGGCGGTCCTCTGCGCCCGGCACACGCCCACCTTCCATATCGCCGATTCGAGCTGCATCGACGCCGAAGCGGGGACGATCCGCTTCAAGCCGAACGGCAGCGCGTTCGACACTCCCGAGGTCGTGGCGGAGGACTGGCTGCCGGAAGGGCCGGTGACGATCGGGCTGACCGCCGGCGCCTCCACGCCGAACAACAAGATCGGGGAGACGATCGAGCTGATCCTGCGGATGCGCGGGGTGGGGGCGGAGGTCGGCGCGGGGGTATAGGGAGAGGATCGGCGAGATACGGCAGCGGGGGTCGGGTAACACTGGCCCCCGCTGTACTTGTAGTGTGCCCAGCATGAACAGTGGTCCGGAGGTGAAAGTCCTCACGGAACTTGGTCGTAGGGACCGAAGCGAGCCGCAAGGCGCCGACCGCGAGGGGAGCGCTGGAAAAAGCGGGGTAGCGAACCCGTCGAGCCGACGAACAGAAACTGGATAGGAGGCGTTGCCGAGCAGGGCGAGCGTGCCACGGAACGCAAAGCTCTCACGATCAAAGCTCAGGCGGCGTAAATCCGGCGGTTGTGCGGGGAAGGTCACTGTTCTTACCTGGGGAGATCTTGCCTCGCGCCTGAAAGGGCGCCGCACGGGTGGAAACACGGTGCGGCGCGAGAAGTCAGTGGAGGCCGTAGTAGTCGGACGGGGCGCATACATGCGCTAGGGCCAATACCGATCACTTAAGGGCCGAGCGCCCTTGGAGGTACGGCGGAGAGGGTGCAAATTCAAGGGAACACATGTATTCCCTTGGAGTCGCTGTAGATGCATTTCTCTGCCTCGCTGGATGCAGTGGCCCACCTGGGCCACCCCGACTCGCTGGAGCAGTTCCGTCGGGATCTCGACCCCGCCTGGATCGAGGCGGCCCTGCAGGCCACCGGCACCGCCACGTTGCGCAAGCGGCGTTTGCCGGCGGAACAGGTGATCTGGCTCGTGCTGGGCATGGCGCTCTTCCGGGACCGCTCCATCGTGGAGGTCGCCGCCAAGCTGGACCTGGCGCTGCCCGGATCGCGCGGCGTTACGGCCTCTCCGAGCGCCATCTCTCAGGCGCGTAAGCGCGTGGGCGAGGAGCCCCTGGCCTGGCTCTTCGAGCGTACCGCCGCGCAGTGGGCGCACACGAGTGCTGCTCAGCATCGCTGGCGGGGTCTGGCCCTCTACGGCCTGGACGGCACGACGCTACGCGTGCCAGATTCGCCCGAGAACCGCACCCACTTTGGCAGTGCCATCGCGGGGGGCGAGCGGGGCATAAGCGGCTATCCTCTCGTGCGGGGGGTCGCGCTCATGGCGTTGCGCTCCCACCTGGTGGCGGCGGCATGCTTCGGTCCCTATGGCACAGATGAGCGCGTCTATGCCAGGGAGTTGTTGCCGCTCGTACCCGAGCATTCGCTCCTGATCCTGGATCGCAACTACCCTGCGCCAGGCTTGCTGCTTCCCTTCCAAGGACAGGAGCGGCATTGGCTGGTCCGGGGCAAGAAGAACCTGCGCTACAACGTCCTCGTGCAACTCGGACCCGGCGATGCATGGGTCGAGATGAAGGTCTCGCGCGAGGCACGCAAAGCCAATCCGGAGTTGCCCAAGACCTGGCGAGCACGGGCCATCGCATACCAGAGAGAGGGGCATGCACCGCAACTCCTCTTGACCTCTCTGCTCGATGCGAAGAGCTATCCGGCCAAGGAGATCATCGCGCTCTATCACGAGCGCTGGGAGATCGAACTCGGCTACGACGAACTCAAGACCGAGATGCTCGAGCGTGAGGAGGCGCTGCGGAGCAAGAGCCCCGAAGCGATCTCTCAGGAACTCTGGGGACTACTCCTGGTCTACAACCTGGTGCGCCTGGAGATGGAGCGCACCGCTGCGGAGGCGCAGGTCGAGCCGGTGAGAATCAGCTTCGTAGCCGCCCTGCGCCTGATCCGCGATGAGTGGCTCTGGTGCGCGGTGGCCAGCCCGGGAGCGATCCCGCGACACCTGCAGAACTTGCGCAGGGATCTGAAGTTCTTCCTCTTGCCCGAGCGCAGGATCCATCGCTCCAACCCTCGCGCCGTGAAGTTGAAAATGAGCAACTACGACCGCAAACGACCTACGCCTCCAGCCCCCGATGGGCTTAAGTGATCGGTATTGCCGCTAGGGCCCAGCCCGGTCCGACGAAAGGCCGAACGGAGAGGAGAGCGAAACGACGTTGCGCCTCGGGAGGGCAGGGCACTAGATGACCATGCAGATGGAGCTCGCGCTGGAGGATAGGGGTGAAGCCCCGAACGTACGGTGGAGCGGCGAAGCCCGATCGGCGGTGCAGGGAGACGAGCGCTCAGGAAGCGGCGGCCTGCGGGAGGGGATAGAGCAGGTCGTCGAGCGCGGCAACCTGAAGGCAGCGTTGGCGCGCGTGCGGAAGAACAAGGGCAGTCCAGGCATCGACGGGATGGGGGTGGACGAACTCCTGCCCTTCCTGCGGGAGAACTGGGAGCGGATGCGAGCGGAGTTGCTCGCGGGAAGCTACCAGCCTTCGGCGGTGAGGCGGCAGGAGATCCCCAAGAGCGGGGGAGGGGTGCGGCAGTTGGGCATCCCGACCGTGCTGGACCGGTTCATCCAGCAGGCCATCCTGCAGGTGCTACAGCCGCTCTTCGATCCCACGTTCTCAGCACACAGTTACAGGTTCCGGCCGGGGCGGCGGGCGCACGACGCGGTCTGTCAGGCGCAGCGTTATGTTCAGGCGGGGCGTAGATGGGTGGTAGACGTGGATCTGGAGAAGTTCTTTGACCGAGTCAACCACGACGTGCTGATGGGGCGTCTGGAGAAGCGGATCGGGGACACGCGGCTGCTCCGGGTGATCCGCCGCTACCTGGAGGCCGGCGTACTGGCCGAAGGCAGGGTGGTGGAGCGGCACGAGGGCACGCCGCAGGGCGGACCCTTGTCGCCGCTGCTGGCGAACGTGCTCCTGGACGAGGTGGACCGGGCGCTAGAGCGGAGCGGGCACGCGTTCGTGCGCTACGCGGATGACTGCAATATGTACGTGCGGTCGAAGCGGGCGGGCGAGCGAGTGATGGAGCACCTCCGGGGGCTCTACGCGAAGCTGCGGCTGAGGGTCAACGAGGACAAGAGCGCGGTGGTACGTGCGTGGGACCGCAAGTTTCTCGGCTACAGCTTCTGGGTGGCCGCGGGACGGCAGGTCAAACGCCGTGTTGCGCCGAAAGCCCTGGAGGACTTCAAGCAGCGCATCCGGCAACTGACGAGCCGGACCGGAGGGAGATCGCTGGGAAAGGTGGTGGAGGAGCTGCGAGCGTACGTGCTGGGATGGAAGGCCTACTTCCACTTGGCCGATACCCCGGGGGTCTTCCGCGATCTGGATCAGTGGATCGCCCGACGGCTGCGGAGGGTGCAGCTCAAACAGTGGAAGCGCGCGGCGACGGCGTACCGGGAGATGAGAACTCGGGGAGTGCCCGAATGGCTTGCCCTGAAAGCGGCTCGCTTCGCGCGAAACTGGTGGAGACTGGCCGCTCACGGCGCGCTGCACACTGCCTCGCCGGGCAGGCTCTTCGAGCAGATGGGCCTGTCTCGGCTGGCACCGCACTGACCTCAACTCTCCGAACCGCCGGATGCGGACCCGCATATCCGGTGGTGTGGGAGGGGTGCAGTCGGGATCTCCGGCTGCCCCCTATCCCGATTCATTCCATGCCAGAGAGAGTGGAAGCCATGCATCGCCCGCAGGTACATATGGTTCGCCCGTTAGTCCTGCGATCTGATCTCCATGAGCAGGAGGCAAGTACGGACGTGCATCGTCAGGGAATTATGTGACATCACGAAGACATCGAGTCGGGTGATGGCTGCGTCCCTTCTGGATACATCTGCTTCGTTCAGTCACGTTTAGACAGAACCTGCACGCGCCCTCCTGAGACAGCGGAACGCCCTGCACATGAAACCCATCGTAGCTGTCCTGCAGCTCAGTGATTCATTTGCGGACGAGTGGATCAAGCTCGCGGTGTCCGCCGGTGCGGAGGCGTGTGTCATCCGCTCGGGGGCGGAGCTAACCGGCTTGGTCGGCATATGTGGGATCGTGGTTGGCGCGGCCGGGGTGGAAGCGGAAGCGATGAGCGCACTCGCCGAACTGACTTCCAGAACGTCGATCGAGGCAGCGGTAGTGGGAGCGGAGACTGGACACCGACTGCCTGTGGCACTGATTCAGGCGGGGGCAAGCAGCTACTTCGCCCTTCCCGATGACCTCAGCGCCCTGCGCTCCTGGATCGTGGAACGCACCGAGCGGGTGCTGCACATCGAGCGTGCACGGGCCCTGACCGCGGTACAGCGGGCGCAATACGACTTCTCACGGCTGGTAGGGGAGAGCACACCGTTCCGGGCTGCGCTGGAGCGCGCGGAGAAGGTAATCCCGCATGGAAGCACGACTGTACTGATCACCGGTGAGACGGGTACCGGGAAGGATCTCCTCGCCCAGGCTATCCACTACAACGGTCCACGCGCGGCCGGGGCGTTCGTGGAGATCAACTGCGCTGCGCTTCCATCAACGCTGCTGGAGGCGGAGTTGTTCGGATACGAGCGTGGGGCGTTTACTGATGCGAGGAGTGCGAAACCAGGGCTCTTCGAGGCGGCAGACCGGGGAACCCTCTTTCTTGACGAGGTCGGCGAGCTGTCACTGGAGCTTCAGGCCAAGCTCCTCAAGGTGCTCGAGAACAGGCGGGTGCGACGGCTGGGAAGCGTGCGTGACGTGGAGGTGGATGTGCGTATCATCGCAGCCACGAACGTGGACCTGGCCGCGCGCGTTCGAGGAGGTAGCTTCCGCAAGGATCTATTCTATCGGCTGAACGTGGTGCCGGTGCAGCTCCCCTCTCTCTCCTGGCGGGGGAAAGACGTGATTCTCCTGGCTAACCATTTCCTGGATCGATTCAGCCGCGAGTACCAGATCCCCAGGCCACCCCTGACCCAGGAGGTGCATCATGCGCTGCTGTCCTATACCTGGCCAGGTAATGTACGCGAATTGAGAAACGCGATTGAGCGGGCACTGCTGCTCGGGAACGGGGTGGTCCGCGTAGAGGATCTGCTTTTCGGTACGTCGCCAGACGAGGGTCAGGAGGGGGGTACCATTCCGTTCCCGGCTACGCTGGATGAAATCGTGCGTGCCGCGGCGCGGGCAATGACGGAGCGGTGCGGAGGGAACAAGAGCCGGGCAGCGAGAATGCTAGGGATAGGACGGAGGCATCTCTACACATTGCTAGAGGCCCCCGGCAGCAGAGAGGGGAGATGAAGGAGAGGAGGGAAATCCGGGGATCCGTGGAACACACCTCCGGTTCCCGCAAACGCCCGCGGGCGCTGTCCGTCAACGAGCGCAACTCCCTCCTGCATCGGGCGTGGGAGCTTACGCGGGATCGGGACTACCCTGGCGTGAGGACGCTACTCTCCCCGATCTCCAGGAGCCATCTACTGGACAATCCTGAGCTGGGGTACCTTCTGGCAAACGCCGGCTTCAGCACCGGCGAGTGGGAGCACTCGCTCGACCTGGTTCTGGACCTCACCGAGCCGATCGATCGGTTGGGGCATCCATGGCTATCCCGGCACCGGCTCCATCTAGAGGGCATAATCCGCATGAATCGTGGAGAGATCGCAGAGGCCCGGGCCATTTTCCTCGAGGTGTTGGAAATGGCGAGCGGCGCGGGCGATGATGGTCTCGCGGGTGCTACGAGTACCGACCTGGGTATCACTGCCGACATCCAGTGCCGATGGGAGGAGGCGTTGTCGAACTACCAGCGTGCCTCGGCTATGTACCAGCGGGTAGGGAGTCAACGTGGGGTTGGCTCCGTCCACCACAACCTCGCGATGACATACCGGCAGATGGGCTTCTACGCTGAGGCAGATACCCATTTCGAACATGCTATGCTCTACTTCCGGCAGTCCGGAAGCGACGCTGAGATCGCAGGATGCGACATGGAGCGGGCACTGCTGCTCAGTACAATGGGAGATTCCGATCGCGCGGGCGTTATCGCTCGTCGTGCTCGGGACTGCTTTGTCGAGATTGGGCACATTGCGGGAGATGCCGACTCCCTTCGGGTACTGGGAATCATTGCCGCCCGGCAGGGCAAGCGTAGCGAGGCGCGAGGCCTTCTGGAGGATGCGCTCACCAGGATCCGGACGGTGACGGACCGGCTCACCGAAGCGGAGATCCTGGAAGAACTCGCGGTTCTGGAGCACCTGGAAGGGAATGCAACCGCATCTGCAGATCGCGCAGGGGAGGCCAGAAGACTGTATTTGCAACTCGGTGCGACACCTCGGGCGGAGCGGTTAGGTGGCCGGTTGGTACGCCAGGAGCACGTCGAGGGAGAAGTGGAGGGGAGCAGGTAGATCTCTTCAGGGAGATCTGATCATTGCTCTGAAGGCAAGTGTCTCTTCCTTCGCCTGCGAATGTGCGGTGCGTGCCTGCTCGGCGAGCTGCGGAAAGAGGCTGCAGAACACGGTGAAGAGCTGCGGGTCGAAGGAGCCTTCATCCTCTTCCATGATCCGGAACGCCTCCTCCGGGCTCAGCGGCTGGCGGTAGCTCCGCGCCGTCGTCAGCGCGTCGAAGATATCGGCGATTCGGAGGATCCGTGCGGTGAAGGGGATTGCATCCCCGGCGAGATGGTCAGGATACCCTTTTCCGTCCCAGCGCTCGTGGTGCGATCGTACCATCGGGCGTATATCCCACGGAAACTCCACCGGGGCGAGAATCTCGTCGCCGATGATAGTGTGGCGCTCCATGGTGTCGCGCTCCTCATCCGTGAGGCGCCCTGGTTTATTCAGGATCTCGGCTGGGACCTCAGTCTTTCCGACGTCGTGAAGGAAGGCCCCCATGCGGAACCAGGTGATCTCATGCTCGGGGATCCCGACCTTCTCCGCGATCCGGCAAGCATAGTCTGCGACTCTCTGGCAGTGACCGCTCGTGTAGCGATCCTTTGCCTCGATGGACTCGCCCCATCCTCTGACGAGAGACAGGAAGTCTTCTTCAAGCTGAACGATGCGCTGGTTAACGTCGGCTTGGTCGTGCTGCGCCTGGAGGCGCATGAAGAGAGCGTGGGACTGGTTGAGGGCCGTTAAGGCTTCCCGGTTCCGTTGTTGAGCCCGGAGCACCAGGGAAAGCTCCCGGAGAGCCTCGGCCTCAAGCAGCGGATCTAGGCGAGCCGCAATGCTGATCGCCTGTCGAAGGTGCGACTCGGCCAGGTGCAGCTTGCCCGTCGTGTGGTAGAGGATGCCATAGAACTTCAGTACCTCAGCCTTGCCCAGCTCATTACCCAACCGGCTGTTGATCTCGAATGCCTCGTCGCAACTAGTGCGTGCCCGTTCGGGCTCGTTGCGGGCGAGAAACAACTCGGCCCGGTTGGCGTGTACCAGCGCGGCGGTGACCACGTCCTCGATACCCTCGCATATGGCAAGGGCTGATCGGAAGTGAGCGTCTGCGTTGTCGAGGTCTCCGAGATCCACGCGCAGCATGCCGAGGTTGTTCAGCACCATGGCACATCCCCGCTCATAACCGGCCTCACGCATGCATTCCAGGCCAGCGTTGTACCGCTTCATGGCCTCGGCCATATCGCCCCGAATGTTAGCGAGGGTTCCGAGATTCTGCTCGATCTCCCCGATCACCCTCTTGTTGCCGACTCGGAGGGCGATCTCCAGCGCTCGTAGGTAGGTGCTTTCCGCCTCGGCCACGCTTCCCTCGCGCTGCTTCAGGATGCCGAGCGTGTTGAGGGCTCTGGCCGCGAGCGCATCCCTTCCATGGAGCTCCGCGATGGTCAACGCAAGCTCCAGGTGCTCGGTCGCCACCTCCCGGTTGTCGTCTGCCTGATTATAGAACCCCAATCGTACCAGCGATTCCAGGAGAGGATCGATCTCTCCGCGCAGGGCACTCTGTTGAAAGACCTCCTGGCATATGGAGATGGCTACATGCCAATGCCCGGCGTGCTCGTGTTCGCGAGCACGCTCAAGCAGGCGGTCTAGCTCGTTGGGGCTAGTTGATGGGTCGGAGTGATGCTTCAACTGGAACAGCTAGCAAAGGAAAGGGGCTGCAACCGATGCAGACCCCTTTGTAACGAACCTATCCTTCAGGCTGGTCGCAGTGTCAGTTAGCTACCGAACGACCTCCGGCAAGCGCGTACCCGGAGAAGTGCTGAAGCTTCGCCGTGGCATTCTTGCTGACCACGTCGAACTCGGTAGGCAACACCTCCGACACACGACCTCTCTCCAAATATACCACATTCAGCGTCTGGAAGGGAGCCACATTCGCGCCCTGGGCGCTGAGCGTGAGCGTAGGCTCGTGTCCAGCAGGAAACTGGAGACCATGGGGGCTGAACTCCACCTCGATGTAACGAGGGTTCACTTTGGCCTCTATCCGGGTTGGTGCACTCAGCGCACCGGCAGGGAAGGTCAGCGAGTGCCCGCCCGGAATGACGAGTGTGCCGCCCTCTGGACCGATGAGCTTGTCGTTCTTGGCTTCATCAACGATTCCCGAGCCGGTTCCCTGAACATTCGCGCGAACCTCGATCGGCTCGTAACGGACCTCCCTGTTGTCCGGAGCGATCGTTGGGTTGGACTCGGAGCACCCGCCGATCGTGATCAGGATACCAGCGACCAGCAAGCGAGTCACCCGCGAAGAGAATTTGGCCATCGGGCCTCCGTTGGATGTGATGGGTGAACGAACGAACATCAGGGGGGCACTGCACAATAATATACGCGGGCTAACCGGCGTCCACCATCTTACTCCTCTTCGGACGCTCTGTCAACACCTTTTCCGACAACTAATGGTCAATTAGTGCTGCGTCGATGCTCCTCGGTTCCGGAAGTTGTGGTTCCAGGTGGCGATGATGGAGCCCAGACCGGCAACGGTCAGAAAGAACCCGATCAGGGTGTACCCCACCTCTGCACCATCGCGCGCGATGTCGCTCCACCGTCCCGCGGTGACGAACGAGAGCATGGCCAGCGCGAGAAGCACCAGCCCGATCCCACCCCCGATCCCCATCAGAACCATCCTGTTCATCGGCTTTCCTCCTCCAGCCGCCAGCTCGTGATGGTCATCCGCGATGGTGCGGCCGGGAAGGAAGCCCCGGTCGCGGCCCCCGAACCACCCCTGGTAACGGTCGCGGACCGTACGGAAGGTGCTGTCGCCGGATGCGCTCTTCCTCATGCACCCCCCTGGCCCTGGTGGCTCAGCGCGTAGACGTAGGCGGCGATGGCGCGCACCTGCGCATCGGTGAAGCTGCCGCCGCCCCTGGGAGGCATGGGTCCCGAGTGCTGCTTCGGGGCCGGGACGCCGCTGTTGATGATCTGCACGATCCCCGGATACTCGCCTCCGGGGACCCAGATCCACTGATTGTCGTTGAGCGCGGGAGCGACGGGTCCGCCGGTACCTCCGGCCATGTGGCAGGCAACGCACACCGTGCCGTAGAGCTGCTGTCCCTCGTCCACCATGGCCTGTGTGACCCCGGCAGGGAGGTTGGTGGCGACGATGCGGGCCCCGCCTCCGGCCTGCCCGATCCCGGCCACCGGCGCGGGAGGCTCAGGGAATTCCGTGGGCGGCAGCTCCTCCTGCTCACGACGGGTCACCTTGTCGTACCCGCCCTCGGGGAGGCAGGCGCTCAGGGAAACGAGCAGTGCGGGTACGGTGCGCAACAGCGAGCCCGCGATCTTCCTGTGGGCCCGGAGTGCCTGACGCATGGGTGTTCTCCTGGGTGTCCGCTTCACGGGTCCGAATCTCAACCACATCCGCGCTGGGGCAGCCGCAGGCGGAGTGCCGGGGCATCGTGGGGCGCGGGGACGGTTGAAAGCGTAAAGAGAACGTCTGTCCCCCAGGACCGCAAGGGGGAGGCCACATTCCGCCACCGGCGAGCGATATCGGCGGTCATGCTCCCGCCGCCTCCCGGGCGGCGCGCTTCAGACGCTCCACCATGGCGTTGAGCCCCACCTCGCGCGTGGCGAGCCCGATCTTTCCCATCACCTGGCGGACGAAGTCCGGAGGGATGGCGAGGGTCGTCTGGGGAGGCTGCCCGTTGAGCGCGCCGAAAAGCATCGCCAGGAGGGCGCGGATGGTGGGGGCGCCCGGTGGCACGTCGGCGTAGTAGTACATCTTCCCGTCCACCACCTCCGAGAAGAGGGCCACGGGGGTCACGCACTCGTGGACCCGGTACTGCTCCGGGTCCAGCGCCCGGAAACGCTCCGGGAGCGGGGGGAGCTTGTGCGCGTACTGCACCAGCGCCTGCGTCGCCATCTCGCGGTTGAGCGTGGCGAAGCGGTTCAGGAGCTTCTGGATCCCCGGGGGGACCTGCGACTCGGTAGGGGTATCGGCCATGCGAATGTGCCACTGCAACAAGCGTGTCACCGGGAAAGTCCCGGGTCCCGCCCTGCACGGTGACGGCAGGACCGGTGCCCCGCCCGATCACTGCGGTGCCTCTGCCGGTCCACGTCAGAGCCGCGGGATCTGCAGCGTGTGCTTCGCGTTGATCTGGTCGATCAGCAGGTTCGCCACCACCACGTGTCCCTCGGACGACGGGTGGACCCCGTCGAATGACATGAGGGATCCGAAGAAGTTCGGCGCGGCGAAGGGCGCCGTCGCGCCGGCCGCCGGGACGGGGCACGAGGTCAGCACCGCCGTCTGCAGCTGCGCGGGGGTCTGGGCGGTGGCGAGCGCCTGACACCTCCGCAGCCGCTGGTAGCGCCCCTGCGCGTCCCGCTCGTTGGCGAGCTGCCTCAGGGTGATGTTGGGGTCGAGGTAGATCCACCCGTTGGCCTGCGCCCGCTGCTGGAGAGCGTTGTTGAAGGCGTTGGTGCGCGCGCTCACGTCCGTCTGTTCCGCCACCGACAGCACCAGCGCACCCCGACGCGGGTCGCCCACGGGGTAGGCGTTCTCGTCGCAGTTGATCTCGGGGAAGCTCGCGTTCGACACGATCGCGAAGGAGACCTGGTTACGACTCAGCGGGTTCGGCTGCCCCAGGGGAGTCACCGGGGAGCAGTTGTTGTTGACTGGCTTGCCCTGGAAACGGCCTGCGGCGTCGCGCGACAGGAAGAAGTACGCGCCCGGCTGGTAGAGCGGGATGATGCTGGCGTCGACCACGCCGATGATCGCCACGTCCCGCAGCGTGGGGATGCTCCTCAGCCCGCGCACCAGGCTGTCGAGCTGGGTGTTGAAGGTGGCCTCGGGGGTCAGGAGAGCGGTGTTCCCCGCCAGCACCGCCCCCAGGATGTCGTTGTTCCCCAGCCAGACGGAAACCAGGGAGGGCCGGGCGCGCACAGCCGCCTCCAGCATGGTCTGTCCGCCCAGGAAGAAGAACTGCAGGCGGTTGAAGAGGCTGTTCGGGTCGGCGCTCCGCGTCTGGGTGAGCGCGTCGCCCAGGAGCGCGCCCGGCACCGCCAGGTTCTGCACCACCTGGGGGGCAGGGGAGGTGCGGAGCGAGCAGGCCGGGGCGGTGGGACCGCCGACGCCGCCACCCTGTCCCAGCGGACCTATGAAGGGCGGCGGACACCCCGGCTTGTTGAGGAGCGGGACCTCGAACACGGCGTTGGCCTGTCGCGCCAGGAGCACCGGGTAGGCGCGGAGCTGCGTGCTGTCGTTGATTCCGCTGGACTGGAAGCCCGCGGTGATGGAGTTCCCGATGGCCACGTAGCGTGCGAAGAGCTCGCCGCCGGGCTGCGGGCCGGTTATCTCCCGCGCCTGCTCGTCGTCGGCACGGCACCCCGCCATGAGGGGGAGGCCGGCCAGGGCGAGCACGAGGAAGCGGAGCGGAAAGCGTTTCATGTGTGCATCTCCCCAGGGTAGATCGTCAGAGCCGGTGCGTTCAGCGCCCCTGGCCGCCAAATCGATAGGAGAGGGTCACGTTGAAGACGCTCGCGTCCGCGTGGTACACGCCCACGTTGAGCTGGTCCGCGGTCTGGTCCAGGCTGCTCCGCCCCCGCACCCGGCCGCGGCGGTCCGCCTGGTCGATGAGCTGGTAGGCGGCATCGATTCCCAGCCCCACGGGGAGCCGGTAGCCGAGGCCGACCGAGTAGTAGTTGCGTTCCGCCTCGGGGAGGAAAGGCGAGACGGATGCGCTCTTCTCGGCGGCGGTGTTGTAGACGAACCCGGCGCGCAACGCCAGCGCCTCGGTGGCGTCCAGCTCCCCGCCCAGCCGGACGGTGTGGGTGTCCTGGTAGTCCAGGATCAGCGTCTGGTCCTGACTCTCGATCCGGGCGAAGTCGATGACGGCCTGGTCGAAGTCCTCCCAGGAGGTCCACTGGTAGTCGCCCAGCAGCTCCAGGTTAGGGAGCGGGCGGAAGGAGGCGCCCACCACGAGCTGCGCGGGGAGGGTGACGGCGGTGGTGATCCCCCCGTTGACCAGCGCGCCGGTCCCGGCGAACTGGCTCTGGAGAACCGCGTCCAGCGGGGTGCCCGCGGGGGCACCCAGCGGGTTCCCGGCCGCCAGCCGGAGGCCGGTGGGGACCTGGGAGAAGACCGCATCGCCCTCGAAGTCGATCTCCGCACGGTGCATGTAGCGGACACCGACGGAGATCCGGTCCGACATCTCGGCGACGGCGCCCACGTTGAAGGTCACCCCGTTCCCATCACCCGTGAGATGAACGTCGGCGAAGTCGGTGCTGCTCGGGACGCCCAGGGCCGCGAAGGTGAACGGGTTCCCCCGGACCGGCAGAGTGGAGAGGTCGAGCCGCTGGTTGATCTCGATGCTCGACCGGACCACGTCCAGGCCCGCCCCCACGAAGAGCCATGGCGCTGCCTGGAAGGCGAGGGTCGGCTGGATGTAGATGTTGTGCAGCTTGGTGTCGTAGCTGACGAAGCGCCCTTCGAAGCTCATCGGCCAGGTGATTCCCAGCCCGTACGGCGCGAAGGCGCCGACCCCCGCCGCGAACCGCTCCCCCAGCCGGAACGAGGCAAAGCCGAACGGGACCGAGGCGGTCTCACGGTCGCGCTCCACTTCCTCGCCGGTGTAGTCGTACGTGAAGGCCGCGCCGGTGCTGATGCCCGTCCATCCGGCGCCGATCACGCTCCGTTGCATCGCCACCGCACCGGGGTTGAACAGGATCGCCGATCCATCCTCGCACGGACGGGCCACTCCCGCGGCGCCCACGGCGGTGGCGCACGAGGAGTGCGTCATCACCCCCGATCCCTGAGCGCGAGCCGCCGTCGCCGCGAGGGTGGCGGTGAAGGCGATACCCGCGACTGCAAGACTTCGTCTCATGTACGAAACTCCTGTTCCACGGAAAGCGGTAAAGGCCCCGCCGTAGAGGAGAGCACGATACTGCCCGGCTATTCCCCGGTCAAGGCGAGGATACACACGGTATACTGAGCCGGATTCAGCGGTTATGAACCCGGTGCGGGTCCGCGCCGCTACCCCGCTGCGGAGAGGATCAGGGTGCCGACCGCGTTGAGCACAGCCACCACGTTCGCCACTACGAAGATCCGGTTCTTCAGCTTGAGGCTGTAGAGCAGGAAGAGGAGGCTCGCGACGGTTTGGAGCCCGAAGAACAGGGGATCGATGCCCTCCGGTCCCTCCACCAGGGCACGGACAAAGGTGTAGGTCAGCGACGCAGCAAGCGCGAAGCAGGCGATCCAGCCGATGATCTTTACCGACTTCCGGTCCGAGGCGCGTCGCTGCGGGGGCATGGCTTCTCCATGACTGGAACCGTTTCTGCATGCGGGGGTGGGGGAGTCTACAGGGATCGTGCCAGGAACATCTGCGGGGGGGGCGCGCATGGAACGGGTGGAGCTGGGGAAGACGGGCCGGAGGGTGTCGCGGATCGGGCTGGGAGGGATGCCGCTCTCCATCCAGGGGAGGCCCGAGCGGGAGCAGGCCAAGGCGGTGGTGCACCGGGCGGTGCGGCTGGGCGTGACGCTGATCGACACCGCGGACGTGTACTGTCTGAACAACGGGGAGATCGGGCACAACGAGCGGTTGATCCGGGAGGCGCTGGACGGGATCGGCGCGGAGGGCGCGGAGGTGGTGATCGCCACCAAGGGCGGGATGACGCGGCCCGAGGGGCGGTGGGAGCGGAACGGCCATCCGCGACACCTGCGTGCGGCGTGCGAGCGGAGCCTGCGGGCGCTGGAGGTGGAGACCATCGACCTGTATCAGCTCCACACCCCGGATCCGCGCATCCCCTTCGAGGACAGCGTGGGGGAGATCTCCCGTCTGCACGAGGAGGGGAAGGTGCGGGCGGTGGGGCTCTCCAACGTGACCCTGGACCAGATCCGCTCGGCGCAGGAGATCGTGGAGATCACCTCCGTGCAGAACCGCTACAACCCTTGGGACCGTGCCTCGGAGGAGGAGGGGATCCTCCGCTACTGTGACGAGAGCCGGATCACCTTCCTCCCCTACAGCCCCGTGGGCGGCGGGCGGCGGGTAGGGCTGCTACGGGAGAGCGATGCCGTGAAGGCGGTGGCGGCGCGGCTCCGGGCCACGCCGGAGGAGGCGGTGATCGCCTGGATCCTGGGGAAGTCACCCTCGCTGGTGCCCATCCCGGGCGCGACCCGCACGGAGAGCATCGAGAGCAGCGTCCGGGCGGCGGGGGTGGGGGTGGACGAGGAGGTGCGGGAGGAGCTGGAGGCGGCGTTCGCTTCCCTGCCGGAGTAGGGTCGGCGCGGGACGGAGCTTTCCACCGAGCGTTCCGAGGGAGGGAGGATGGAGGCAGCAGAGGTGGAATCCACCTTCATCGCGGCGGCCAAGGCGCTCAGCCTGGTCTGGCTGACCGAGCCGTCGGGCCGGTACCGCATCGTGGAGCCGTACATGGTCTACGTCTCCAGCACGGGAAAGCGGCTCTTCCACTGCTACCAGATTGGGGGGTACAGCTCGGGCGGAATCCTGCGGGGGTGGAAGAACCCAGAGGTGGAGGCGTTCGACAGCGCCCAGATCGTGGACCAGCGGTTCACGCCGCGCGGGGAGTACAATCCCTTCAACGAGCAGATGTTCCCGGACGTGGTGTTCGCGGCGCCCACGGCGGACGGGCGGCAGCGGATGCCGAACGTCGATTGAACCGGTTTTGCTTGTCGAGGTGGAAAATCTCTTGCAGGGGCCGCTCCAGAGCCCCGCAAACTTGCGGGTCTCTTCCGCGGGCCGTGCGAGTCCGCCGAAACTGCCCGGCAGTCTCCCTCCGTACATCTTTTGAGGGGTACGGCGGGAACTGCGAACGACGAACTGCCAAACCACAGGGCGTCAGCGTGGACATGACCCTCCCCTGCTTGCGGGGAGGGTGGCGGGCCTCCGAGCCGGGTGGGGGCCTCTACCGTGACAGCAGGGTGCGTACGTCGTCGCGGATCTGCTCCTCCGGCGCTCCGGGGGGGATCACCACCTGCAGGCGCCCCTGGCGGTCGATCCCGTACACCGCGGTGCTGTGCGTCATCCCGTTCGGGTGGTGATTACCCCCAGCGTGTGGTTGTCCGTGCCCCGAGCCGGGGAGGGTGTAGACGCCGTAGCCGCGGTACGCCTGCTCCAGGGCGGTGCGGTCGCCGGTGAGGCCCAGGGCGCGCGGGGTGAAGCGGCGTACGTACTCCGCCAGGGCGGCGGGGGTGTCACGCTCCGGGTCCACCGTCACCAGGAGGATGCGGACCTCCTCCCCGCGCCTCCCGAGCGACTCCGTTACCCGGGCCAGCTTTCCGAGCGTCAGCGGGCACACGTCCGGGCAGTGGGTGAAGCCGAAGAAGAGGAGCACCGCCTCTCCCCTGAAGTCGGAGAGTGCGACCTTTCGCCCGGTGTGGTCCACCAGGGTGAAGCCGGGCGCGGGAGTCACTTCTTCGTAGGTGGTGCCATGGAAGGCGGGCTTCGCCGCCAGCGCGAAGTACCCCGCGGCTCCCAGCACCGGGAGCGCCGCCAGGGCGAGGAGGATGCCGATCCCCCGGAGGGGGCTGCGCGTCTGTCGATCGGAGGTCTGCATCGGATTCGGGAACGCGTCCTGAGAGTCGTGGTGGCCCCAATCTACGATCCGGACCGCGCGCCTGCCATCCGGAGGCGGCTCGAGGCAGGCGCTTTTCCGCTTGTCGTGTCTCCGAGGAGCGATTACGTTCCCCGCCCGCCGGTCCGCCCCGCCAGGCGGACGGGGACAGGGACTCGAACGTGCGAGGTGGGATGGAACCGGTGGAGCTGGAGCGCGTGATCTCCTCGGCCTACGCCGACCGGGAGCGGCTGCACGAGCGGGAGGTGCAGGACGCGGTGATGGCGACGATCGACCTCCTGGACCGGGGCCGTGTGCGCGTCGCCGAGAAGGTCGGCGGAGCATGGCAGGTGAACGCGTGGGTGAAGGAGGCGATCCTCCTGTACTTCGCGCTTCGCCCGCTGGAGCCCATCGAAGCGGGCGACCTGCGCTACTACGACAAGATCCCCACCAAGACCAACCTGGAGGAGCAGGGGATCCGGATCGTCCCGCCGGGCGTGGCGCGCTACGGCTCGTTCCTGGAGCCGGGGTGCGTGCTGATGCCGGGGTACGTCAACATCGGGGCGTACGTCGGTGCCGGGACCATGGTGGACACCTGGGCCACCGTCGGCTCGTGCGCGCAGATCGGAGCCGGGGTGCACCTCTCCGGCGGGGTGGGGATCGGCGGGGTGATGGAGCCGCCGGGCGCTTCCCCGGTGATCGTGGAGGACGGCGCCTTCATCGGCTCGCGCTGCATCGTCGTGGAGGGGGTGGTGGTGGAGAGCGAGGCGGTGCTCGGGGCCAACGTGGTGCTCACCGCCTCCACCCCCGTCATCGACGTCTCCGGCCCGGAGCCCCGGACGTTCAAGGGGCGCATCCCCGCGCGCTCGGTGGTGATCCCCGGCTCCCAGCCCAAGGAGTTCCCGGCGGGCACCTTCCACGTCCCTTGCGCCCTGATCATCGGGGAGCGGAAATGGTCTACCGACCGCAAGACGTCGCTCAACGACGTGCTGCGGACGTTCAACGTGCAGGTATAGGGGCGTGCCGAAGTGCCGAACACGGAGGAGATACCGGCCCGGCGCGCCGGTGTGGAGGACACCACGAGCGGTGGGAGCACCCTCCGCGACGATCTGGCGCGGCTCACGCTGGAGCTGTGCCGGATCCCCAGCGTAACCCGGTGCGAGGCGCGGATCGCCGACTGGGTGGAGGCGCGATGTCGCGCGCGCGTTGGACGAGGCGCGGTGCACCGCATCGGCAACTCGGTGGTGTGCGACCCGTGCGCGGACGACCCCGGCGCGGCGCCGCGCGTCGTGGCCCTGGTGGGACACCTGGACACGGTGAAGTGCGCCGAGGACCAGGTGTACGCGATTCGCGACGGGCGGGTGTACGGGTGCGGGGCCAGCGACATGAAGGGAGGGGTGGCGGTGATGCTCGCCCTCCTCGACCGCTGGCGAGATCTGGGGAGCCATCGACCCCTCTTCATCTTTTACGATGCGGAGGAGGGTCCGAACGATGAGAACGGGCTGGAGCCGGTGCTGGAGAGCGGGCTCCTCCCCCCCATCGATTTCGCCTTCCTCCTGGAGCCCACCGACCGCGCGCTTCAGCTCGGGTGCATGGGCGTCATCAACGCGGCGGTCACCGTCCGGGGGAAGCGTGCGCACAGCGCCCGGCCCTGGCAGGGGGAGAACGCGGTGTACCGGGCCATCCCCCTCCTGCAGCGCTTCGCGGCGCTGGAGCGCCGGGAGGTGCGCTTCGGGAGCCTGGCGTTCTACGAGGTGATGAGCGTCACCCAGGCGCGGACGGACAACTCAAAGAACGTGGTCCCGGACGCCCTGGTGCTCAACGTCAACCTCCGCTTCGCCCCGGGTCGCACCCGCGAGCAGGCGGAGACGGATCTGCGCGCGCTGGCGGGGGACGACGGAGAGGTGGAGGTCTTCGACTGGGCCCCGTCCGGCGCGGTGTACCTGGACCACTTCCTCCTGGACCCCTGGCGCCTGCGGGAAGGGCTGGAAGTGCAGCCCAAGCAGGCGTGGACGGACGTGGCGCGCTTCACCTCCCGGGGGATTCCGGCGGTGAACTTCGGGCCGGGGGAGACGGCGCAGGCGCACCAGGCGAACGAGTGGTGCTCGATCGACTCCCTGGAGTTCAGCTATCAGGCGCTGCGACGGTTCTTTTCGTGAACGGCGGGGAGGGGCGTGCCCCCCGCAGACCGCCGCGGGGTCTCGCCCCTTCGGGCGCACGTCCCTCACGCAACGGCACCCCCCACCCCCGGCCCCTCCCCCACTCGTGGGGGAGGGGAGAACAACGTGAGCGTCCGCCGTGCTCCCCCTTCCCTCGCCTGCGGAGGAAGGGGGTCGGGGGATGGGGGGCCGCCGGTCCGGATGCCTTCGACATCATCCAAACCGCTTCGATGAACCCGATCCTCGCCGACATTCCTCCTTCGCTGATCCGGGCGATCAACGCCCGCAAGCAGCCGGGGGACATCGACCTGTGCATGGGTGAGCCCACGCTCCGCCCCGACCCCGCGTCCTTCGAGGCGGCGACGGCGTGGGTGCGGGAGCGCGGCTGCCCGTACACTCAGAACGCGGGGTGGGACGAGCTGCGCGAGGCGATCGCCGCCTACTACGACCTCCCGGGGGCTCCGGGGGGCGCGGGGGTGTGTATCACCATCGGCTCGCAGGAGGCGCTGTACCTGGCGATCAAGACAGTGGTAGACCCCGCGCGCGACGAGGTGCTCGTCGTGGAGCCGGCGTACCTGGCCTACACGAAGCTGTGCATGCTGGAGGGGATCCGGCACCGCACCGTGGCGCTGGCGGCGGAGGATGGGTTCGCTCCGCGGGCGTCGGCGGTGCTGGAAGCGATGCGGTCCGACACCCGGCTGGTGGTGATTGCCTCGCCGTGCAACCCCACCGGGAGAGTGTGGCCGGAGGCGGAGCTGCGGGCGCTGGCGGCGGGGCTGGCGGAGCGCTCCGGGCCCCCGGTGTACGTCCTCTCCGACGAGGTGTACCGGGAGCTGTACTACACCCCCCGGCCTCCGGCCACCCTGGCGCGCTTCCACCCGCACACGCTGATCGCCGGTTCGCTCTCCAAGAGCAACGCCCTCACCGGGCTGCGGCTGGGGTGGCTGGTCGGGCCGCCGGAGGTGGTGGCCGCGGCGATCAAGGTGCACCAGTTCGTGAACACCGCGGCGAGCACCTTCTCGCAGCTGGTGGCGCTGGAGCTGTTCCGCGACCCCGTCTCCCTGGCCGCGCACCGCCCGCTCTACGCGCGGTCGCGCGAGGCGCTGCTGGCCGCCGCCGAGCGGCATGGCGTCCCCCACCTTCCACCCGAGGGGGCGTTCTACTGTCTGCTGCGGCTCCCCGAGTGGCTCGCCGGGGATTCGCTGGACGCCGTGGGACGGCTGCTGGAGGCGCGGCGGGTGGTGGCAGTGCCGGGAATCGCCTTCGGGAGCAGCGCGGAGGGGTGGCTGCGGATCTCCTGGGTGGTGAGCGACGCCCTGCTGGACGAGGCGATGCGGAGGATCGGGGAGTTCTTCCGCGAGAACGGTTGAGGATGCGGCCAGCCCTCCTCCTCGCGCTGCTGCTCGTGCCCGTGGCGTGCGGCCGTCCGGACAATTCGGAGCCGATCCCGGGTGAGGTGGACCCCGCGACGTACGTGGAGCTGGACGCCCCGGTCCGCGAGTACTTCCACCACCGCAAGAAGGCCATGCTCGCGGGGGATCCGGAGGTGCCCTGGCGCCGCTACCCGGAGCTGCGGCAGGGCGGCCCGGCGGGGGGGATCAACGCGGAAGGAAGCCACGTCGCCGCCTTCCGCGGCGTCCCGCTCCTGGACGGCGACGTCCACGTGGAGCTCGATCCCCGGATCCGGATCTCCGGCGACACGACGGAGGTGCGGGTGCACGGGACGGAGTCATACCTCCGGCAAGATTTCCAGCAGTCGGCGTGGGAGCTGGAGATGCGGCTGCTCCTGGTACGACGGGACGGAGCGTGGACGGTGGTGCGGACGGACGAGACCACCGACGCGGAGCGGCACCAGGAGAGGCGGCGCTGAGCTGGCCCCCTGTCAGGGGCCCGAACCCTCGGTCCAAAGCCGTTCCTCAGCGACGCACGCGAGCAGAATCACCTCCCGCCTGTACCCGAGCCGCAGAATCCCGCGCCGCACGCTCCGCCGCCGCGCGCCTCCGGATCACCGGGCTGAGCCGGCTGCGCGGCACCTCCCACCTCGTCGGCCTCCACCCGCTCCGCTCCACCTGCGAGAGCCCGCCGTTCGCCGGACGGAAGGCGGGGAGGTAGCGGGTGAACTCGGAGCGCGGGTTCCACAGCGCCCAGCTCTTCAGACCGGAGTCGTAGACCGCCTGGATCTGCTGCCGGAGCTGCGCGGGGCCGTACTCCACCGTCGGCTGGATCCAGGAGGCGGTCTGCGCCTCCAGCCAGGGCATGATCTCCGCCGGCTTCACCCCTTCCCTCCGGAGGTACCCCGAGCGCTCCACCCCGTCCTGCATGGAGATGCGGATCACCTCGTACGGGTGGGCGTTCGGGTAGGTGAATCCGTAGAAGCCGCGGTAGTAGTGCGACGGGTACACCATCGGCAGCACCACGTCCGCCGCCTGGATCACCTTCTCCCAGTTCTGCCCGATCCCCGCGTCCCCCTCCAGGTGGGTAACGAGCCCGAACACGTCCGCCGTGACGGGGACCTGGTACTCCTTCAGCCGCTCCTTCGAGTACCGGATGAAGCTGGCAATGTTGTCCTCGCGGGAGACACCGTTGGAGCCTGGGAAGACCATGGTGCGCCGCTGCGACTCCAGCACGTCGGGGAAGCGCACGTAGTCCCACTGGATCTCGGAGAAGCCCATGTCGAGTGCCTCCCGGGCGATGTCGACGTTGTAGTCCCACACCGTCCGGTGGTAAGGGTTCACCCAGGGCTTCCCGGTCTTGTCCCTCCACAGCCCGCCGTTGACGTGCCGGATGGCCAGGTCCGGGCGCTTCTCCGCCAGCATGCGGTCCTTGAAGACCACGATCCGCGCGATGGGATAGATTCCGTGCGCCTGGAGGGTGTCCACCAGCTCCGGGAGCCACCTGGAGCCTGGGCGCTGGTCGGCGCCGATCTCCCTCACCAGGGCGATCCCGGTGGAGTCGTGCACCAGGTAGGTGTCCGATTCCTTGATGTCGATGATGAAGGCGTTGATCTCCGTCTCGTCTGCAATCCGGATCAGGTCGCGCATCCCCTCCCGCCGCCCCGCGGCCCACCCGTTCACGTACAGCGCCCGCACCGAGTCGGGACGGGGCACGCGGTCGCCGAAGCGCTCCCGCCACCGGGCCAGGCTGTCCGCCCGCGTACGCTCGACGGACGCGGCGGAGTCGGCGCCCCGAGCTCCCCCGACGGAGCGGGCGCCCGGGGCCTGGCCGGAATCCCCACCGCACGCGGCGAGGCCGAGGAGCACCAGGGCGCAGGCAAGGGGTGCGCGCGCGCGACGACGTGAAGGGGCGATGGGAGGCTGCACGCGGCTCATGAGGGCGACTCCGCGGTCGGGTGGTACGGGGGCGCCGCACCGGTTCTCTCCGGGCACGCGATGGGGAAGAGGCTGCGCTGGGACGCCAGTTCCGTGCCCTGCCCACCCGGGGGCGGGGCACAAAAAAGCCGGGCCCGGGCACTCGCCCGGGCCCGGCCTGTCCGACCGGCGAGGCTTACGGATGGGCCGCGGCGGTCGTGTCCGGCATGGCCGTCGCGCCGGCGGCGGTGTCGGTCGGGGCCGGAGCGGTGGTGGTGCCCGCGGGGTCCGTGGTCACCGGAGCGGCCGGATCGGCGGCCGGAGCGGTGGCGTCCGCAGCCGGGGTCTCCTCGGTGGTGGCCTCACCCTCGTTGTTCCCACCACCGCAGGCGGCAAGACCCACGAGCGCGGCGACGGCGAAGATCGAGAAGAAGCGGTTCTTCAGCATGGGAGCACTTTCCTTTCGGGTGAAAAAAAGGGCCGCACCGCGTGTGCGGCCCCTCCAGCGAAAACCGCCGTCCGGTTACGGGCGCGCGGTCGTATCGGCCCCAGCGGTGTCGGTGGTAGTTCCGGTGGTGCCCGTCGTGCCCGCGGCCGTGGTGTCGGTCGGGGTGGTGGTGCCGGCAGCGCCCGCGGTGGTGTCGATCGGAGCCGGGGCGACGGTGGACATGGCGGTGTCGGTCATGATGGCGGCGGAGTCGGTCGCGGCGCCATTGCCGCCCTCGCCACCCTCGCCGCCGCAGGCGGCGAACCCGACCATCGCCACGGCGGCGAACACGGAGAAGAAGCGGTTCTTCAGCATTGCGGTGTCTGCTGTTGAGCGAGATGAGGGGTCCGCGCGCCCTGCGCGGACCCCGGGGATACGGATCGAGTTACGGACGGCGGGTCGTGTCCGCGCCTGCGCCACCCTGGGTGGTGTCCCGCGCCTGGCCCTGGATGGTGTCGATCGTGGTGGTGGTCACGACGGTGTCGGTGGTGGGGACGGTCGCCTGGGTCTGGACGGTGTCCATGCCCTGCACGGTGGCGGTGTCCGCCGAGACGGTCTCGCCCTCACCAGTCTCATCCCTACCGCCGCAGGCGGCAAGACCCACGAGCGCGGCGACGGCGAAGATCGAGAAGAAGCGGTTCTTCAGCATACATCCCTCCAGGTCGGTTGGACAGCGGTTGCCGGGAATCGTCCCGGTCCGTTCCTGCCTTAGCTTCCAGCCCCGG